>NZ_JAKUXJ010000006.1:1955-131662 GCF_026782895.1 Streptococcus mitis | reverse complement strand
AAACGTTACACCAAGGCGCGTGTCAGACGCCTATTGACCTATATCTTGGTGCAGGCTAGAGAAGGTGACTTGCCAGAAGCCATTCATGTCCTTGGATTTACTGAAAAAGGCAGGCAACAGCTCAATTCTTTGAAAGGTCAGGTCAGTCTAGTCAGCCGAATTGGCAAAGAGCCTTGGGATACTATGACCCAAAAGGCAGACCAGATTTACCAACTGGGAAAATCAAGTATAGCAGAGCAGAATTTTGGAAGAGTGCCGATAAGAATAGAAAGAAACTAAGTCTACTGAAAAGTAGGCTTTTTGAGATTTTTTACGAATAAATAGATAGAAAAGAAAATCTTGTACAAGTTCCTGACAATTTCTTTCTTTTCGTGTATAATAGTGGAAAAGAGGTAAAACGAGGTATGGTTATGGAAGCAGTTCTTTACTCAACATTCCGAAATCATTTAAAAGACTACATGAAGAAGGTAAATGATGAATTTGAGCCTTTGACGGTGGTCAATAAAAATCCAGACGAGGACATTGTAGTACTTTCAAAGAGTGAGTGGGATAGTATCCAAGAAACCCTGAGAATTGCTCAAAATAAGGAACTTTCTGATAAGGTTTTGCGAGGAATGGCTCAAGTTCGTGCTGGAAGTACTCAGGTTCATGTTATTGAGGAGTAAGAAATGCTGCTCAAGTTTACAGAAGATGCCTGGGCAGATTATTGCTACTGGCAAAATCAGGATAAGAAAACGTTAAAAAGAATCAATAAACTAATCAAGGATATTCAACGTGATCCCTTTACAGGAATAGGTAAACCAGAACCACTCAAGTATGACTACCAAGGAGCTTGGTCACGTCGTATTGATGCAGAAAATCGCTTGATTTATATGATGGATGAAGATAGCGTGGCTTTCTTGTCTTTTAAAGATCATTACTAAGTCTACTGAAAGGTGGGCTTTTTCTATAATTTTTACTAAGCTATAACTTCTAAGAAATAGAGATTGCACTAATAAATTTTAAGCAAACGTGTTCCAATTTCCTCAAAACATATTCTATTTTAGGTTTGTGAAAATCACTTTTTTATGGTAGAATGTAAAAGAATGTATGTCATTCGGAATAACAATAAAATGAGGTAAAAACATGGAAATCATGTCGCTTGCGATTGCTGTTTTTGCCGTCATCATTGGTTTAGTCATTGGATATGTCAGCATCTCAGCTAAGATGAAATCATCTCAGGAAGCTGCAGAGTTGATGCTTTTAAATGCTGAACAAGAAGCAACTAATTTACGTGGACAAGCTGAACGTGAAGCTGATTTACTTGTTAATGAAGCCAAACGTGAAAGCAAGTCTCTTAAAAAAGAAGCACTATTGGAGGCCAAAGAAGAAGCCAGAAAATACCGTGAAGAAGTGGACGCTGAATTCAAATCAGAACGTCAAGAACTCAAACAAATCGAAAGTCGTTTGACAGAGAGAGCTACTAGCCTCGACCGCAAGGACGACAATTTGACGAGTAAAGAACAAACACTTGAACAAAAAGAACAAAGTATTTCTGATAGAGCGAAAAACCTTGATGCGCGTGAAGAGCAATTAGAGGAAGTCGAAAGACAAAAAGAAGCAGAGCTAGAGCGTATTGGTGCTCTGTCTCAGGCAGAAGCACGAGATATTATCTTGGCTCAGACAGAGGAAAACTTGACCAAGGAGATTGCCAGCCGCATTCGTGAAGCTGAGCAAGAGGTCAAGGAACGTTCTGACAAAATGGCCAAGGATATCCTGGTTCAAGCCATGCAACGTATCGCTGGTGAATATGTAGCAGAGTCAACAAACTCAACGGTTCATCTGCCAGACGATACTATGAAGGGACGCATTATTGGTCGTGAAGGTCGTAACATTCGTACCTTTGAAAGTTTGACAGGGGTCGATGTGATTATCGACGATACACCAGAAGTGGTGACCTTGTCAGGATTTGATCCGATTCGTCGTGAGATTGCTCGTATGACTATGGAAATGTTGCTCAAAGATGGTCGTATCCACCCAGCTCGTATCGAAGAGTTGGTTGAGAAAAACCGTCAAGAGATTGACAATAAGATCCGTGAATATGGTGAGGCAGCAGCCTATGAGATTGGTGCGCCAAACCTTCATCCAGACTTGATGAAAATCATGGGTCGCTTGCAGTTCCGTACTTCTTATGGACAAAATGTCTTGCGCCATTCGATTGAGGTTGCTAAGTTGGCTGGTATCATGGCTAGTGAGCTTGGTGAAAACGCGGCTCTTGCCCGTCGTGCCGGATTCCTTCACGATATCGGGAAAGCTATTGACCGCGAGGTTGAGGGTAGCCACGTTGAAATCGGTATGGAATTGGCTCGTAAGTACAAGGAACATCCAGTTGTGGTGAATACGATTGCTAGCCACCACGGTGATGTCGAAGCAGAAAGTGTGATTGCAGTAATTGTCGCTGCAGCAGATGCCTTGAGTGCGGCGCGTCCAGGTGCTCGTAGTGAGTCTCTTGAAAGCTACATCAAGCGTCTCCATGATTTGGAAGAAATTGCTAACGGCTTTGAAGGGGTACAAAATAGCTTTGCCCTTCAAGCAGGACGTGAAATCCGTATCATGGTCAATCCAGGACAAATCAAGGACGACAAAGTCACAATCTTGGCTCACAAAGTTCGTGAGAAAATTGAAAACAATCTCGATTACCCAGGAAATATCAAGGTAACCGTGATTCGTGAGCTTCGTGCAGTAGATTATGCTAAATAAATAAGAAAGAGCAGTTGAAAAATTACTGCTTTTTTGTTACACTAGATAGAAAGACTGTAAAGGATAATCTGGCTTTTTGCTATTATTCTAGAGAAATGTTATTTCACAGACTGACTAAAAGGAGAGACAATGGCAGACCGAGGCTTACTAATCGTTTTTTCTGGTCCTTCAGGGGTTGGAAAAGGAACGGTTAGAAGAGAGATTTTTGAGAGTTCTGAAAACCAATTTCAATACTCTGTATCGATGACGACACGCGCACAACGTCCTGGAGAAGTGGATGGTGTTGACTATTTCTTCCGTACTCGCGAAGAGTTTGAAGAGCTGATTCGTCAAGGACAGATGTTGGAATACGCAGAATATGTCGGCAACTACTATGGAACTCCCCTGACCTATGTCAATGAAACCTTGGACAAGGGAATCGATGTTTTCCTTGAAATTGAAGTTCAAGGTGCTCTTCAGGTCAAGAAAAAGGTTCCAGATGCTGTCTTTATCTTCCTGACACCACCAGATTTGGATGAATTGCAAGATCGTTTGGTAGGACGTGGAACAGACAGTGCAGAAGTGATTGCCCAACGAATCGAAAAGGCCAAGGAAGAAATTGCTCTCATGCGTGAGTATGATTATGCGATTGTCAACGATCAGGTGCCCCTAGCTGCTGAGCGTGTCAAACGTGTGATCGAAGCAGAACACTTCCGTGTGGATCGTGTCATTGGTCACTATCAGGAGATGTTACCAAAATCTCCAACTACTCGATAAAATTTAGAAAATAGGTACAAGCAAATGATGTTAAAACCCTCTATTGATACCTTGCTCGACAAGGTTCCATCAAAATATTCACTCGTAATCTTGGAAGCAAAACGTGCCCACGAATTGGAAGCAGGTGCGCCAGCAACTCAAGGTTTCAAATCTGAAAAATCAACTCTTCGCGCTTTAGAAGAAATCGAATCAGGAAACGTTACAATTCACCCAGATCCAGAAGGAAAACGTGAAGCAGTGCGTCGCCGTATCGAAGAAGAAAAACGTCGTAAAGAAGAAGAAGAAAAGAAAATCAAAGAGCAAATCGCTAAAGAAAAAGAAGATGGTGAAAAAATTTAAGGTTGGGGGGACTCAATCTTATTTTTTCTATTGCAAGAATGTACTGACAAGGAGGAGGTGAGAAGATGGCCATAGCTAAGATTATCGTAGATGTACCCTTGATGCAGACGGACCAACCCTATAGTTATAGGATTCCGGAGGAATTTGAGGGAATGCTGGAAGTTGGGATGCGGGTTCATGTGCCTTTTGGTAAGGGCAATCGCCTGATTCAAGGGATTGTTCTTGGTTTGGAGTCTCAATCAGATGAGGAAGAGATGGAGCAAGATTTAAAAGATATTGCGGAGGTGTTGGATTTTTCTCCTGTTCTCACGCAAGAACAACTCTGGCTAGCTGAGGAGTTACGCAAGTCCGTCTTCTCCTACAAAATCTCCATCCTCAAGGCTATGCTGCCGGGATTTCTGAACTCCAGCTATGATAAGATTCTCTATCCTCTGGCAGGTCTGAGTCAGGAAGACAGAGAGCGCTTGTTTGGTTCAGAAGATTCGCTTGCCTTTTCTTCACTAGACCTTGCCAAACAAGCCGAAATGATGCGTTTGACTAGAAAAGGCTTGCTTGGTCTGGAATATCAGGCAATTGATCAAAAGAAGATCAAGACCCAGTCTTGGTATGAGGTAGACCTTGCTCAATTAGAAGGTATCGATATTTCTGCACGTGCCAAGAAAAAGTTAGAATTGAGAGACTATTTACTGTCACATCCTGAGAGTGCTTCCTTGGCTAGTTTGTTAGAGTCCTACTCGCGGGAGCAAGTCAACTTCTTTGTGGAACAAGGTACTGTTACCATAGTCCAAAAGGAAGTCCAACGCTCGGCTGCTTATTTTGAAGGTATTGAGGCAAGTCAACCTTTAGAGTTGAATCCAGAACAAAGGCAGGCGCGTGATGCGGTTGTCAGTGCGATTGGCAGTCATCAGCCTCCCTTCCTACTTCAAGGAATTACAGGGAGTGGGAAGACCGAGGTTTACTTGCAGATTATCCAAGGGGCTTTGGACAAGGGGAAAACAGCAATCTTGTTAGTGCCTGAGATTTCCTTGACTCCTCAGATGACGAAGCGTTTTATTGCACGTTTTGGAGGCAAGGTAGCCATTCTTCACTCAGGACTATCCAATGGTGAAAAGTATGACGAATGGCGCAAGGTCGAGCGTGGAGACGCTCAAGTTGTTGTTGGTGCTAGATCTGCCATCTTTGCTCCTCTGAAAAATCTAGGTGTTATGATTATCGATGAGGAGCATGAAGCGACTTATAAGCAGGACAGTAATCCCCGTTATCATGCTAGAGAAGTGGCTATTTTACGGGGTCAATACAATCAAGCGGCATTGGTTCTTGGTTCCGCGACACCGAGCTTAGAAAGCCGTGCTCGGGCTGGAAAAGGCGTTTATCAACATTTACGTCTGACCCAACGCGCCAATCCTCTAGCTACGACCCCTGAGGTTCAAGTGGTTGACTTTCGTGACTATATTGGACAAAACGAGACATCAAACTTTACGCCTCCTTTGCTAGAAGCCATCCAAGACCGTCTGGCTAAAAAAGAGCAGGTGGTTCTCATGCTCAATCGCCGTGGCTATTCTAGCTTTGTTATGTGTCGAGAGTGTGGAACGGTGGATACTTGTCCCAACTGTGACATTTCTCTCACCCTGCACATGGATACTAAGACCATGAACTGCCATTATTGTGGTTTTTCGAAAGACATTCCTCAGGTCTGTCCTAACTGTAAGAGTCGCAGTATTCGTTACTATGGAACAGGAACTCAGAAGGCTTATGACGAACTGGCAGAACTCTTTCCTCAGGCACGTATTCTGCGGATGGATGTGGATACGACCCGCAAGAAAGGCAGTCACCAAGCTTTACTTGACCAGTTTGGACGAGGTGAAGCGGACATATTGCTTGGTACACAGATGATTGCCAAGGGATTGGATTTTCCCAATGTAACCTTAGTCGGAGTGCTCAATGCGGATACGGCCTTGAATCTGCCTGATTTCCGTTCTTCTGAGAGAACCTTCCAGCTCTTGACTCAGGTGGCAGGTCGAGCAGGACGGGCTGAAAAAGCAGGTCAGGTCTTGATACAGTCCTACAATCCGCAGCATTATGCTATTCGATTTGCCAAGGATCAGGACTACGAAGGCTTTTACGCTTATGAAATGGGAATCAGACGACAACTTGGTTATCCGCCTTACTATTTCACCATTGGCATTACCCTTTCTCACAAGAAGGAAGAAGAGGTGGTCAAACGTGCCTATGAAGTTGTGAACATTTTGCGCTCAGGCTTGTCAGAGAACAGTAACATTCTGGGGCCAACGCCCAAACCCATTGCTCGTACCCACAACCTCTATCATTACCAGATTTTAATTAAATACCGTTTAGAAGATGAGCTGGGGCCGACCCTCAATCAGGTCTTGGCCTTGACTCAAGAACGGGAAAATAGTGAGCTCCGTCTTAGCATTGACCATGAGCCACAGCAATTTTTATAAGAAGGAGAAAATATGACAAAACTAATCTTTATGGGGACACCCGACTTTTCAGCAACAGTCTTAAAAGGGCTTTTGACAGATGATCGTTACGAAATTCTAGCAGTTGTGACCCAGCCGGACCGCGCTGTTGGTCGTAAAAAAGTGATCCAAGAAACCCCAGTCAAGCAGGCTGCCAAAGAGGCAGGACTTCCTATCTACCAACCTGAAAAACTATCTGGAAGTCCAGAGATGGAAGCTATTATGAATTTAGGAGCGGATGGAATTGTGACTGCTGCTTTTGGGCAATTTCTTCCAACTAAACTCCTTGATAGCATGGATTTTGCGGTCAATGTTCACGCCTCCCTTCTTCCTAAACACCGTGGTGGTGCTCCTATCCATTATGCCTTGATTCAAGGGGATGAGGAAGCTGGTGTGACCATTATGGAAATGGTTAAGGAAATGGATGCAGGGGATATGATTTCGCGTCGTAGTATTCCGATTACGGATGAGGACAATGTCGGCACCTTGTTTGAGAAATTGGCGCTAGTTGGTCGTGACTTGCTTTTGGACACCCTTCCTGCCTATATTGCTGGGGAAATCAAACCTGAACCGCAGGATCCAAGTCAGGTTACTTTCTCGCCAAATATCAAACCCGAGGAAGAAAAGTTGGATTGGAATAAAAGCAATCGTCAACTTTTCAACCAAATCCGTGGGATGAACCCCTGGCCTGTTGCCCATACTTTCCTTAAGGGTGACCGCTTTAAGATTTATGAAGCCCTACCAGTAGAAGGCCAGGGAAATCCAGGTGAGATCCTCTCTATCGGCAAGAAAGAATTGATTGTAGCAACGGCTGAAGGAGCTTTGTCTCTCAAACAAGTGCAGCCAGCTGGTAAGCCTAAGATGGACATTGCTTCCTTTCTCAACGGAGTTGGACGTACATTGACTGTAGGAGAACGATTTGGTGACTAAAGTAGAAACAGCTAGAAGTCTATCCTTAGCGGTATTAGAGGATGTTTTTATCAATCAAGCATACTCAAATATCGCCTTAAATAAGCATCTCAAGGGAAGTCAACTTTCTGTAGCAGACAAGGGCTTGGTGACAGAGATTGTCTATGGAACGGTGGCCCGTAAACTGACTCTGGAATGGTACCTATCCCACTTTATCGAAGACAGAGACCAGTTAGACAGCTGGCTTTATGTCCTTCTTCTCATGAGTGCCTACCAACTACGCTATTTGGACAAGATTCCTAATCACGCTGTGGTCAATGAAGCAGTGGAATTGGCCAAAGTCCGTAAAAAAGGCAGTGAAAAATTGGTCAACGCCGTCCTTCGCCGTATCTTGCGTGAAGGCTGGCCAGATATTGCTAGCATCAAACGAAAAAACAAGCGTGATTCCATTGCCTATTCTCTCCCAGTTTGGCTAGTTGCCAAGCTCAAGGAAGAATACGGAGAGGAGCGAGCGCAAGCTATTTTTGAAAGCCTTTTAGTGCGAAACAAGGCCAGCATTCGTGTAACAGACCTAGGACGAAAAGAGGAAATCCAAACCTTGTTGGAGGCCAGTGATTCATCCTTGTCTCTCTCTGGTCTGGTTAAGGAGCAAGGGCATTTTGCAGGCCATGATTTGTTTGTGGAGGGAGCTATAACCATCCAAGACGAGTCCAGTCAATTGGTTGCGCCAACTTTGAATTTGCAGGGAGATGAGCGAGTGCTTGATGCTTGTGCGGCTCCGGGTGGGAAAACAGCCCATATAGCTTCTTATCTCACGACAGGTCAGGTTACGGCTCTGGACTTGTACGACCATAAGTTGGACTTAATCCAAGAAAATGCCCAACGTCTGGGTGTGGCAGACCGGGTTCAAACGCAAAAATTGGATGCCAGAAAGGTGCATGAGCTTTTTGGTCAGGATTCATTTGATAAGATTTTGGTAGATGCTCCCTGTTCAGGAATTGGTCTTCTGCGACGCAAACCAGACATTAAATACAATAAAGAAACGGCAGATTTCGCTTCCTTGCAGGAAATTCAGCTAGAAATATTAGGTAGTGTTTGTCAAACACTACGCAAAGGTGGTATAATAACTTATAGTACCTGTACTATTGTCTCAGAGGAGAACTTTCAAGTCGTACAGGCATTTTTAGAAAGTCATCCTGAATTTGAGCAGGTAACACTAGAACATGAATGTAAGGATATCATGAAAGACGGCTGTATCCTCATTACACCTGAATTGTATGGAAGTGATGGATTCTTCATCAGTCAATTTCGCAAGATATCGGATTAGGAAGGAACTAACACATGGAAATTTCATTATTAACAGATGTTGGTCAGAAACGAACAAATAACCAAGACTATGTCAACCACTATGTCAATAGAGCTGGACGTACTATGATTATCCTAGCTGATGGTATGGGAGGTCATCGCGCAGGGAATATCGCTAGTGAAATGGCGGTAACAGACCTAGGTGTAGCTTGGGTAGATACTCAAATCGATACAGTTAATGAAGTACGTGAATGGTTTGCTAACAACCTTGAGATTGAAAATCAAAAGATTAACCAATTGGGACAAGATGAAGCTTATAAAGGAATGGGAACAACCCTCGAGGCTGTTGCTATTATTGGCAATCAGGCTATCTATGCCCACATTGGGGATTCTCGTATCGGTTTGATTCGTGGAGAAGAATACCACCAGTTAACAAGCGACCATTCTTTGGTCAATGAATTGCTCAAGGCTGGTCAATTGACACCTGAAGAAGCAGCTAGCCACCCACAGAAAAATATTATTACCCAGTCAATTGGTCAAAAAGACGAAATTCAGCCTGATTTTGGAATGATTACCCTTGCGACAGGAGATTATCTCCTACTTAATAGCGACGGATTAACCAACATGATTTCAGGCAGTGAGATTTGTGATATTGTAACCAGTGATATTCCTTTGGCAGATAAAACAGCGACGCTCGTGCGTTTTGCTAACAATGCAGGAGGTTTAGACAATATTACGGTTGCCCTTGTTTCTATGAACGAGGAGGATGAAGAATGATCCAAATCGGCAAGATTTTTGCCGGGCGGTATCGGATTATCAAACAAATTGGTCGAGGAGGCATGGCAGATGTATACTTGGCCAAGGATTTGATTCTAGACGGGGAAGAAGTGGCAGTAAAGGTCCTGAGGACCAACTACCAAACAGATCCCATTGCAGTGGCTCGTTTTCAGCGTGAAGCGAGAGCCATGGCAGATCTGGACCATCCTCATATCGTTCGGATTACAGATATTGGTGAGGAAGACGGTCAACAGTACTTAGCTATGGAGTACGTAGCAGGACTTGACCTCAAGCGCTATATCAAGGAACATCACCCTCTTTCAAATGAAGAAGCGGTCCGAATCATGGGACAAATCCTCTTGGCTATGCGCTTAGCTCATACTAGAGGCATTGTTCACCGTGATTTGAAACCTCAAAATATCCTCTTGACACCAGATGGGACTGCCAAGGTCACAGACTTTGGGATTGCGGTAGCCTTTGCAGAGACGAGTCTGACTCAGACCAACTCTATGCTTGGTTCGGTTCACTACTTGTCACCAGAGCAGGCGCGTGGTTCTAAAGCGACTGTACAGAGTGATATCTATGCCATGGGGATCATCTTTTATGAGATGTTGACAGGACATATCCCTTACGATGGGGATAGTGCAGTGACCATCGCCCTCCAGCATTTCCAGAAACCATTGCCATCGGTTATAGCTGAGAATCCATCTGTGCCTCAGGCTTTAGAGAATGTTGTCATCAAGGCAACTGCCAAGAAATTGACAGATCGTTATCAGTCAGTTGCAGAGATGTATGTGGACTTGTCTAGTAGTTTGTCTTATAATCGTCGCAATGAGCCTAAATTGGTGTTTAATGATACCACTAAGGCTGACACCAAGACTCTTCCTAAAGTTCCACAAAGTACCTTGACTTCGATTCCTAAGGTGCAAACACAAAGTCCAAAGCCACAGACTGCGAAGCCGAGTCAGCAGGCTTCAGAGGACAATTACGCAACCAAGCCTGTTAAGAAACGGAAATTTAGAGTTCGCTATATGATTTTGTTGGCCAGCATTGTATTGGTGGCAGCTTCTCTTATTTGGATACTATCCAGAACTCCTGCAACCATTGCCATTCCAGATGTGGCAGGTAAGACAGTGGCGGAAGCCAAGGAAACCCTCAAGAAAGCCAATTTTGAGATTGGCGAGGAGAAATCAGAGGCTAGTGAAAAGGTGGAAGAAGGGCGGATTATCCGTACAGATCCTGACGCTGGAACTGGTCGAAAAGAAGGAACGAAAATCAATTTGGTTGTCTCATCAGGTAAGCAATCTTTCCAATTGAGCAATTATATCGGCCGTAAATCGACCGATGTTATCGCAGAGCTCAAGCAGAAGAAGGTACCTGAAAATCTCATCAAGATAGAGGAAGAAGAATCAAGCGAGAGTGAAGAAGGAACAGTTCTTAGACAGAGCCCGTCTGCTGGAACAACTTATGATTTGAGTAAGGCCTCAACAATTACTTTAACTATTGCTAAGAAAGTAACAAGTGTTGTCATGCCAAGTTATACAGGTTCCAGTCTTGAATTTACGAAAAATAACCTCATCCAAATTGTTGGTATAAAAGAAGCCAACATTGAAGTTGTAGAAGTTACCACAGCTCCTTCCGGAACTGCTGAAGGTACCGTCGTTGAACAGAGTCCAAGAGCAGGTGAAAAGGTAGATTTGAATAAGACACGCATCAAGATTTCAATTTACAAACCAAAAACACCGCCGTCAACATCATCAGCACCAGCCCAACGTGGAAACCAAGGTTCTACTACAACACCAAGTCAGGGGAACCAGCAAGGAAATCAACGAGGAGATACTCATTCTACTAATCAATCAAGTAGTGAGGGAAGCCACGAAAATTCACGTAATTAAACGAATCTTTGTCATGATTTTATGGCAAAGATTTTTTTTGAGTCCGGATTTGTGATAGAATAGAAGGAGTTGATAAAAGGAGGAACGCATGGAAGAATCAAGAGAATTAAATGCCGTCATTGATGTGATTATGTTAGCTGGAACCATTCTTCTCAAAAGTGGCTCAGAAATTCATCGTGTAGAAGATACCATGATTCGTATTGCGCATTCGCAGGGGATTGTGGATTGCAATGTTCTTGCCATGCCTGCCGCTATCTTTTTCTCCATTGAAAATACCAATATTTCGCGAATGAAACGCGTGACTTCCTCTTCTTATAACATCGAAAAAGTCTGCGATGTGAACCAGATTTCTCGTCAGTTGGTAGGAGGAAATCTTGATTTAGAGACGGCCTTCAAGCAATTGACGGCCTTGCAAGCCCAACCCCTTCCTTATACTAAGTTGCAGGTAACTCTGGCTGCGACCTTTAGTGCTCCTTTCTTTTCAATTATGTTTAGTGGAAATATCTACGACGCACTTGGGGCAGGAGTGGCTACCTTATTTGGTTTTGCCTTTTCCCTCTATGTGGAGAAGTTTATCCGAATTCCTTTTGTGACAGCCTTTGCTGGAGCCTTCGTCTTTGGGATGATAGCCCAGTTTTGGACTCGCTACACAGGCTTTCCTTCAACGGCAGACTTGATTATAGCTGGTGCGGTCATGCCTTTTGTTCCAGGAATTGCCTTGACCAATGCGGTTCGGGATATTATGACTAACCACATAAACTCTGGTATGAGTAAGATGTTTGAATCCCTGCTCATTACCCTTGCTTTAGGGGCGGGAACTTCTGTCGCCTTGGTATTGATGAACTAATATGACACTAACAACCTTTTTATTACAAGCAGTAGCAAGTCTTCTTGCTATTATCACTTTTTTAATCGTACTCAATGTGCAACGCTCTATGCTCTTACCTGGAGGGATTTTAGGCATGGCTGTCTGGCTAATCTATCTCTTGCTCAAGGAACCGACCAATGTTATTGTGGCTACTTTTATTGCAGCTATTATCGGTTCTTGTGTCAGCCAGATTTTAAGTATTCTTTATAAGACACCTGCTGTGGTCTTTATCTTGGCTATCTTGGCACCTCTGGTTCCGGGTTATCTCTCCTATCGGACAACTGCCTTTTTTGTGACGGGAGATTACAGTCATGCCATTGCTAGTGCAACCTTGGTTGTTATGCTGGCTTTGGTGATTTCCATTGGAATGGCTAGTGGAACCGTGATTCTTAGACTTTATTCTTACTTAAGAAAACAGCATAATGGTTAGAATAATAAGGGACTTGATTTGGTGAATCAAGTCTTTTTTCTCTCTTTTACTGCTATTTGTGATAAAATAGTATAGAACGATTTTTTACAATGAATGATAAAACAGAGGTAAATATGACAATCGGTATTGATAAGATTGGTTTTGCGACCAGTCAATATGTCTTGAAATTACAAGACTTAGCAGAAGCGAGGGGAATTGACCCTGAAAAATTAAGCAAAGGACTCTTACTCAAGGAATTGAGTATTGCGCCCCTAACTGAGGATATCGTGACCTTGGCGGCCAGTGCAAGTGATTCTATTTTAACTGAGCAAGAAAGAGAAGAAATTGACATGGTCATTGTTGCTACCGAGTCAGGAATTGACCAGAGTAAAGCTGCGGCCGTCTTTGTGCATGGTTTGCTGGGCATCCAGCCTTTTGCTCGTAGTTTCGAGATTAAAGAAGCTTGCTATGGAGCGACAGCGGCCCTTCATTATGCCAAATTGCATGTGGAAAATTCTCCAGAGTCCAAGGTCTTGGTCATCGCAAGCGATATTGCCAAATATGGTATTGAAACTCCAGGAGAACCAACTCAGGGTGCTGGAAGTGTAGCTATGTTGATTACACAAAATCCACGCATTATGGCCTTTAATAATGACAATGTAGCTCAGACCCGTGACATCATGGATTTCTGGCGTCCAAATTACTCGACAACTCCTTATGTAAATGGTGTTTATTCTACCCAACAATATCTAGATAGTTTGAAAACGACTTGGCTCGAATATCAAAAACGCTACCAGCTTACTTTGGATGATTTTGCAGCTGTTTGTTTCCATTTGCCTTACCCTAAATTAGCCTTAAAAGGCTTGAAAAAAATCATGGATAAGAGCCTGTCTCAAGAGAAAAAAGACCTCTTGCAAAAGCATTTTGACCAGTCTATTCTCTACAGTCAAAAGGTGGGGAATATCTATACAGGTTCACTTTTCCTTGGACTTTTGTCTCTCTTAGAAAATACAGATAGCCTGAAGGCTGGAGATAAAATTGCCCTTTATAGTTACGGAAGTGGTGCTGTGGCTGAGTTCTTCAGTGGTGAATTGGTTGAAGGATATGAAGCTTATCTGGATAAAGACCGTTTGAACAAGCTCAACCAACGAACTGCCCTGTCTGTTGCAGACTATGAAAAAGTCTTCTTTGAGGAAGTAGACTTAGATGAAACAAATTCTGCCCAGTTTGCTGGCTATGAAAATCAAGATTTTGCCTTGGTTGAAATTGTTGACCACCAACGCAGTTATAGCAAGGTTGAAAAATAATGAAGATAAGTTGGAATGGATTTTCAAAAAAATCATACCAAGAGCGCCTCGAGCTGTTAAAAGCTCAGGCGCTCCTTAGTCCTGAGAGACAAGAGAGTTTGGAGCAGGATGAACAGATGAGTGTGACTGTGGCAGACCAGCTGAGTGAGAATGTAGTGGGAACTTTTTCTCTACCTTATTCGTTGGTTCCAGAGGTTCTCGTTAACGGTCAGGAATACACAGTTCCCTATGTGACAGAAGAACCGTCTGTGGTTGCTGCGGCCAGCTATGCAAGTAAAATCATCAAGCGAGCAGGTGGCTTTACTGCTCAAGTGCATGAGCGTCAGATGATTGGACAGGTAGCCCTTTATCAAGTTGCTGAACCTGAACAAGCTCAAGAGAAGATTGCCAGCAAGAAGGCTGAGCTCTTGGAGCTTGCCAATCAAGCCTATCCTTCCATCGTTAAACGTGGAGGCGGGGCGCGTGATTTGCATGTCGAGCAGATAAAAGGCGAAACAGACTTTCTCGTTGTTTATCTTCATGTCGATACCCAGGAAGCCATGGGAGCCAATATGCTCAACACCATGCTGGAAGCCTTGAAACCAGTCTTAGAAGAACTCAGCCAGGGACAGAGTCTCATGGGAATCCTGTCTAATTACGCGACCGATTCTCTGGTGACAGCAAGCTGTCGCATCGCCTTTCGCTACTTGAGCCGCCAAAAGGATCAAGGACGAGAGATTGCGGAGAAAATAGCCTTGGCTAGTCAGTTTGCGCAGGCTGATCCTTACCGAGCCACTACCCACAATAAAGGGATTTTTAACGGTATTGATGCCATTTTGATTGCCACTGGTAATGACTGGCGTGCTATTGAGGCAGGAGCTCATACCTTTGCCAGTCGAGATGGACATTACCAAGGTCTTAGTCAATGGACGCTGGACTTTGAAAGAGAAGAATTGGTCGGTGAGATGACCCTGCCCATGCCTGTAGCGACCAAGGGTGGGTCTATCGGCCTCAACCCTCGTGTATCCCTCAGTCATGAGCTACTGGGAAATCCTTCTGCCAAAGAATTAGCCCAGATTATCGTGTCTATAGGACTTGCCCAAAACTTTGCAGCCCTCAAAGCCTTGGTGAGTACAGGGATTCAGCAAGGCCATATGAAATTGCAGGCCAAATCCTTGGCACTTCTCGCAGGTGCTAGTGAATCCGAGGTAGCTCCCCTAGTCGAGCGCCTCATTGCAGATAAAACCTTTAACCTAGATACAGCTAAGCGCCATTTAGAAAACTTACGATTATAGAAAAACTCAGACTGTTTTGTCTGAGTTTTTTGTACTTATATGCTTTTTCCTGGTAATAATGTAACTGGTAAAAAGTAGCCTGTTGTTGCGACTTCCTTACCTTCGATTTTTTGCAAGAGTAGATCAACAGTGAGGCAGGCAATCTCTTCCAAAGGTTGCTTGACAGTCGTTAAATGAGGATAGTAATTCTCGATAAAGTAAGTCCCATCATAGCCGATGACTTTGAGTTCTTCTGGGACAGAAATGCCCAGTTCTTGAGCGATTTTAATGACCAGAATAGCTGTTAAGTCATCCGAAGCAAAAATGGCATCTGGCTTTTGACGAGTCAAGATATTCTTGATTTCCATTTCTTTTCTGACGGGAGAAAAGTCACTGGAAACATTGATAATAGGAGCTTGGGGGAGTACGGATGCAAAACCAGCGTGGCGTAGTCCAGTTGGCGAGTTAGAATTGTCGTTCCCTGTAATCATGATGATAGACTGGGCGCCTGTCTTAACTAAGGTCTGGGCTGCAAGAACTCCACCAGCATAGTTGTCAGAGGAAACGACAGGAATATCTGGAGACAGGTTTCGGTCAAAGGAAATAATCGGCGCCGTCACGCGATTGTAGTCTTCGATTCCCAAGTTGTGACTACCAGAAATGATGCCGTCCACCTGATTGGCTTCCAACATTTCGATGTATTCACGTTCCTTCTCAGAATCGTGCTCACTGTTGCAGATAATGGTCTTGTAACCATTTTTGAAGAGTTGGTGCTCCAGCTTATCAATCAATTCTGCATAGAAAACATTGGAAATATTTGGGAAAATCAAACCGATTAACTTAGCTGATTTTCCTTGGAGACTACGAGCCAGATTATTGGGTTTATAGCCCAATTCCCGCATGGCTTCATTGACCTTTTGAATGGTTTTCTCAGAGAGATAACCTTTTTTATTGATAACCCGAGAAACGGTAGTAGGGCTGACACCTGCAAGTTTGGCGACATCAGTTAGTTTTGCGACCATAATCTAATTCATAGTAAGTTCCAGTTGGGTTTCCAGATTTGATCAGGATACCATTTTGGTCCGCATGTGGGAAGACACGACCAGAAAATACTTTTTCTCCTTTATTGATGAAAATTTCAAAGACAGAGTTATCGATGAAGATTGTAGCAGTAGTAGCTTGATTGTTGATAGGGCAAGAACGTGTAGTTCCAAATTCTTGGGCATACTGTTCTCCAGCCTGGCTACGATCTACTGTCACTTGACCATTTACAAGGTCAAAGTTGATGGAAAGTCCCTTGCCTTCTTTATCAGCAAGTAAGACAATCTCGCTCTGGCTATTAGCTTCCAAGTTGAGTTCGAGTTCGTAAGTGTTCTTGGTTTGGGCACGGTTTGAGAAGGCTTCTTCAGTAGCACGAAGGTCCTTGATAGCTGCGACGGGGTATTGGTAGAGTTTGCCGTCTTTGATAGTCAGTTCCTTGACCAAAGAGAAGGTTCCTTGGTGGTCAAAACGGTCAGATGGATATGAAACATCAGGCAATCCAAGCCAGCTAACAGCTAGAGCACGTCCATCAGGAGCGTTGAAGGCTTGAGTTGCATAGGCTTCGAAACCATAATCCATGTTTTGAAGTTGAGACACATCTACCATTTTGGCATTTTCAGGGTCAAAGGAAGCCCCAATCTTATACATATTTGGAAAGATATTATCGTAGTCTAGAACTTTCTTATCCAATCCTTGTGGGCAGTAGAGAAGGACAGGTTGTTCCCCTACAAAGACCAGATTTGGACATTCCATCATGTAGGCAGTACGGTCGTTAGCAAAGTCAAGGTTGCCAACGGCTTGCCAGTTTGTATAGTCGTTGTCTACAGCCTTGTAGAGACGGACGAAGCCTTTTTTCTCCAAGTCCTGTCCACCGACGATAGCATAGTATTGGCCCTTGAAGTTAAAAATTTGCGGATCACGGAAGTGGTCAGTAGAGTCTGCTGGCTGGTCGATCAAGATCTTGTCAATCTTCGTAATCTTGCCATCCTTGTCCATCAAAGCACCGATTTGGTACGGGTGACGGATCCAGTTTTCATCGCGGACATTTCCTGTATAAAATAGGAACAAGTTATCGCCAAACTGCATGGCAGAACCAGAGTAGGCACCGTGGCTATCTAATGGAGTATCTGGTAAAACTTTGATTCCAGTTTCTTTAAAGTGAATCAAATCATCACTTTCTAGCTGTGCCCAAGATTTTAAACCGTGGGCTGCACCAAAAGGAAAATTCTGGTAAAAGAGGATCCACTTGCCATCAAAGTAAGAAAAGCCATTTGGGTCGTTGAGAAGTCCTGTTTTTGGCTCAACATGGTAATGAGTATGCCATGGAGATTGTGCCATATTTTTCTTTATATTTTGAATTTCTTCTTGCGTCCAATCTTCATAGGGTCTATAACGACGCTCAGTTGTCCATTCCATTCATTCATTCCTCCAAAAATCTTATCACTTTTAATAGTAACCGTTTTCGATTAAAAATGCAAGCCTTTTATGTTAAAAAAGAGAAAAAACTGCCAAACGTTTATCATAAATCAAAAGCAGGAAATCAATCATCTATCTGCAGAAAATTGAAAGAAAGTGAAATAAAATCCTTTTTAACTCAGATTTTAAACTATTTTTTTAAAGAACACTTTCATAAAACTCTCACAATATATCAAAACAAAGGACCTTACTCTAAGAAACAAATATTTTTTCTGCAAAACGCTTGACATATTTTTGAAACATGATAAAATAAAAGTCGTAGGGCGAATAAAATCGCTTTCAAACAATAACAAAATTCTATAATAAGGAGATTTTTGCTATGGATTATAGTAAAGTTGCTGCCGAGGTCATTGAGGCTGTCGGTAAGGATAATCTTGTAGCTGCAGCACACTGTGCAACTCGTCTTCGTTTGGTATTGAAAGACGAATCAAAAGTGAATCAAGCAGCTCTAGATAATAATGCGGATGTCAAGGGAACTTTTAGCACTAATGGACAATATCAAATTATCATTGGTCCTGGTGATGTTAACTTCGTGTATGCGGAAATCATCAAGAAAACTGGTTTAAAAGAAGTTTCGACAGATGATTTGAAAGAGATTGCTAATAAAGACAAAAAGTTCAATCCATTGATGGACTTGATTAAACTTTTGTCAGACATCTTTGTTCCTATTATCCCTGCCTTAGTTGCAGGTGGTCTCTTGATGGCTTTACGTAACTTCTTGACATCACCAGATTTGTTTGGACCTCAATCAATTGAAGATATGTATCCTGCAATCAAAGGCTTCTCAGCTATGATTCAATTGATGTCTGCTGCTCCATTTATGTTCCTCCCTGTTTTGGTTGGTATTTCAGCAGCCAAGCGCTTTGGAGCAAACCAATTCCTTGGTGCGGCAATTGGTATGATTATGACCACTCCAGATTTGGGTGGCAAAGAAGCCTTCTGGGACATCTTAGGTTTCCATGTTACACAAACAAACTATGCTTATCAAGTTATTCCAGTCCTTGTTGCAATCTGGTTGTTAGCAAATTTGGAAAAATTCTTCCACAAGAAATTGCCATCTGCAGTTGACTTCACTTTCACACCGCTTTTATCAGTGATGCTTACAGGCTTCCTTACCTTTACAGTTATCGGTCCTGTTATGTTGGTTGTGTCTGATGCGATTACAAATGCGATTGTATGGTTGTACAACACAACAGGTGCCTTTGGTATGGGTCTATTTGGTGGAACTTACTCACTAATCGTTATGACAGGTCTTCACCAATCATTCCCAGCAATCGAAACACAATTGTTGTCTGCTTACAATAATAACGGTACTGGATTTGGAGACTACATCTTTGTTGTTGCTTCAATGGCAAACGTAGCACAAGGTGCGGCTACTCTTGCAATCTACTTCTTGACAAAAAATGCTAAAACAAAAGGATTGTCAAGTTCGGCTGCTGTTTCTGCCTTCCTTGGTATTACAGAACCTGCTCTCTTTGGGGTAAACTTGAAATACAAATTCCCATTCTTCTGCGCCCTTGCTGGTTCAGCAATTGGTGCCTTCGTAGCAGGTTTAACTCACGTTATTGCAGTTTCATTGGGAGCGGCTGGATTTATTGGATTCCTTTCTATTAAGGCTGCTTCAATCCCTATGTATATAGTTGCGGAAATTATGTCCTTTGTTGCCGCCTTTGCTTTCACTTATTTCTACGGGAAAACAAAAGCAGCTAGTGTCTTTGCTGATGAAGCAGCCACAGCAACTGCAGAAACAGTTACTGAACCTACAGTAGAAGCACCAGTAGTGGAAGAGACTGATACTCTTCAAAATGAAACACTTGTAACTCCTATCGTCGGTGATGTTGTCGCTCTTGCTGATGTCAATGATCCAGTCTTCTCAAGTGGAGCTATGGGCCAAGGTATCGCTGTGAAACCAAGTCAAGGTGTGGTATATGCACCAGCTGATGCGGAAGTTTCAATCGCCTTTCCAACAGGACACGCTTTTGGTTTGAAAACAACTGATGGTGCTGAAGTCTTGATCCACGTTGGTATTGACACTGTATCTATGAATGGTGAAGGTTTTGAAGCAAAAGTTGCTCAAGGTGATAAGGTTAAAGCTGGCGATGTTCTTGGAACCTTTGACTCAAACAAAATTGCTGCAGCTGGTCTTGATGATACAACAATGGTTATCGTTACAAATACAGCTGACTACGCTTCAGTAGCTCCAGTCGCAACAGGTTCAGTTGCGAAGGGGGATGCTGTGATCGAAGTGAAAATCTAATCAATCCTCTCTAATGTGAAAACGAACAAATGACATGTTTGTTCGTTTTTGCTTGAATGGTAAGATTTACAGAGGAAAATCTAAAAAATAGAGAAATTTAGACTTTCGAAATATGCTATAATAAAGAAAATAAAAACAAGAGGTTTATCATGACAAAATTATATGGAAGCTTGGAAGCGGGCGGTACAAAGTTTGTCTGTGCTGTCGGTGATGAAAACTTTAACGTTGTAGAAAAAACACAATTTCCAACAACAACTCCAATCGAAACAATCGATAAAACCATCGAGTTCTTCTCAAAATTCGACAACCTTGCTGGTCTTGCAGTTGGTTCATTTGGTCCGATTGATATTGATAAAAACTCAAAAACTTATGGCTTTATCACAACGACTCCAAAACCAAACTGGGCAAATGTGGACTTGCTTGGTGCCCTTCGTCGCGCCCTCAACGTGCCAATGTACTTCACTACAGACGTAAACAGCTCTGCCTATGGTGAAGTGGTTGCCCGTAACAATGCTGGTGCTCGTATTGAAAACTTGGTTTACTACACAATCGGTACAGGTATCGGTGCAGGTGTCATCCAACGTGGCGAGTTTATCGGTGGTGTGGGTCACCCTGAGATGGGTCATTATTATGTTGCTAGACACCCAATGGACATTGAAAAAGAGTTTAAGGGTGTTTGTCCTTTCCATAAGGGATGTCTGGAAGGCTATGCAGCTGGTCCAAGTTTGGAAGCTCGTACAGGTGTTCGTGGGGAAAACATTGAACTCAACAATCCTGTTTGGGATGTTCAAGCCTACTATATCGCTCAAGCTGCGGTTAATGCGACAGTGACTTTCCGCCCAGACGTGATTGTCTTTGGTGGAGGGGTCATGGCTCAACAACATATGCTGGACCGTGTCCGTGAGAAATTTACATCTCTTCTCAATGGCTACCTACCAGTACCTGATGTGCGTGACTACATCGTGACTCCAGCAGTCGCAGGAAATGGTTCTGCCACTCTTGGGAACTTTGTTCTTGCAAAAGAAGTTTCAAAATAAACCACAAAATCCGCTTGGGAAACCAAACGGATTTTTTACATGTCAAAGCATTTGCCAGAAGAAGTCAATAATATAGGTCAGACCGTAGGTATAAACCACGAGTGTAAAGGGCTTGGTCAGAATGATGATAGTCATATAGCGCTTGAAGCTCATCTTGGTCAGGGCAGCCAGCATACAGAGAAAGTCAGCTGGACTAATAGGCCAAATCATCATAAAGATAAAGAAACGGTCAAAACGATTGCCCTTATCCAACCAACCGATATACTTGTCATAGGTGCGCTTGCTGACGACAGACTGGACAAAGGCAGCTCCGTAGAGGCGCACTAGATAAAAGATAATGGCACAGCCAATCACGATGCCGATATAGTTGTAGATCGTACCGATGATGTGGCCATAGATAAAGACCCCAGCCACCGAGGTCAAGGCTCCAGGAATAATAGGGACGACCGTTTGTAAAATCTGTAAAAAGATAAAGAGAGGTGGCCCCCAGATACCTGCCTGCTGGATAAAGGCAGAGAGGGTTTCCTTAGACTGTAAAATTCCAGCCTGATAAGCCCAAATACAGAAAATTAAACTTCCAACCCCACCGACAATCGATGAGATGTTGATAACTTGCTGTAAAAGGGGAGAAACAGCTTTCATTTGTTTATCCTGTGACATGTAAACTCCTCATAGATAGTATAACTCTACTATACCATATTTTGGAGGAGAAAGGGGGAATGAGTGTTTTTATAATGGGAAGAGTGATGGAATTTGAGGTTAAACATGCTATAATAAAGGGAGCAGACACGTAGCAAAGGAGAGAGTATGATACAGGTAAAACCAGAACTGGAGATAGAAAAACAACTGATCAGCCAACTGGTAACTGGGGAAAGTCAATGGACATATAGAGAAGACCTCAAAACAGAAGAGCAATTATGGGAAAATTTCTTTGAAAAGCTAGCTCAGAACAATGTGGCTCTATTGGCAGATCATCCCTTGACAGAACAGGAAAAACGCCAGATAAAGAATCAATTGAACTTTGTTAGCTACTATGATGCTGCCAAGTGGTTGGTCGGCGAAAATGGCATTGCCAAGGTTGAGGTTCAGAGAGAAGATGCTAGTTTGGGGACTATCCGTTTATCTGTCATCTGGCGAGACAATATCGCAGCTGGTAAGTCCAGTTATGAGGTTGTCAATCAAGTCGAGAGAGACAAGGTAAATCCTCAGGATCAAGACCGCAGGCTAGATGTGACCCTCTTGATTAATGGTCTTCCGATGATTCAGATTGAGCTTAAAAGTCCCCGAGTTGCTTTTCTAGATGCCTTTCATCAAATCAAGAAGTATGATAGGGAAGGCAAGTTTCGTGGCATTTACTCTAGCTTACAGATGTTTGTTGTGACCAATAAAGTAGATACACGCTATATCGCTGCGGCTAGGGAAAATAAACTCAACAAGCAATTTCTAACCAAGTGGGTGGATAAAGACAACCAACCCATAACGAGCTTGACCAGTTTTGCCCACGAAGTGCTTTCCATCCCTCGTGCCCACCAGATGGTCATGCAGTATTCTGTCCTTGATGATAGCAAGAAGGCTCTTATCCTCTTGCGCCCCTACCAGATCCATGCTATCGAAGCGGTGCAGGAAGCTTCACGCCAGCAAGCATCAGGCTATGTCTGGCATACGACAGGTTCAGGGAAGACCTTGACCTCCTATAAGGTGGCGCGGAATCTCCTCCAAATACCGTCTATCCAAAAGACAATCTTTGTCGTTGACCGCAGGGACTTGGATCAACAGACCACTTCATCCTTTCTGTCCTATGCGACCAATGATGTCATTGATATTGACGAGACGGATAATACCCATGATTTGGTCAAGCGACTGGGAAGTAATGACAAGCGTGTCGTGGTAACGACCATCCAGAAAATCACCACTATGATGCGTAAGTTTGAGCAAGGTCTTTACCAGCGTGATGTTGACAAAATAAAGGGCCTCCGAGTGGCCTTTGTCGTGGATGAATGTCACCGTGCCGTGACGCCACAAACACAAAAAGATATTAAGGCATTTTTCCCACAGTCGCTCTGGTATGGTTTTACAGGAACGCCCATCTTTAAGGAAAATAAACGCCAGCAGATCGGTGACCTAGCCCAAACCACCCAGAAACAGTACGGAGACCGTCTCCATGAGTATACAGTCAAGGAAGCCATCCATGACGGAGCTGTTTTGGGCTTTAAGGTGGATTATCGCAATACCCTCATCACGGATAAATCTGAAAATGACATACCAGATACTGTCTACGAGGATGAGGAGCATATGCTGGAAGTCTTGGATGCCATTATCAATAAATCCCGTCAACAACTAGGCTTCCAAAAAGGAGTGGGTAAGACCTACAATGCCATCCTAACCGTCAAATCCATCCCTCAAGCCCAAGCCTACTATGACCTCCTCAAACGAGTCAAGGCTGGGGAGACACGTGTCAAGGTATCGGAAAGGGTTAAGCAGGTTCTTCCAGACTTTCCAAAGGCGACCATCACCTACTCGGTCACAGAAAATGAAGAAGACTCAAGAGCCAACCAAGACCACATGAAGCAGGTTTTAGAAGACTATAACCAAGAGTTTGATACCCACTTTACCATGGCGGATCTTCGTGGCTTTAATACGGATGTCAATAACCGTCTAGCTCGAAAGCAGGACAAATACCTCTATCGCAATGAGCAGTTGGACTTGGTTATCGTGGTCAATCGTCTTTTAACGGGATTTGATGCCCCTTGTCTATCAACTCTTTTTATCGACCGAAAACCCATGCAACCGCAGGACTTGATCCAAGCCTTTAGCCGAACAAATCGGATCTTTGACAACAGTAAGACCTATGGTCATATCATCACCTTCCAAAAGCCTCTAGCCTTTAAGGAAGCAGTGGATAATGCCCTCAAGCTCTACTCAAATGGTGGTGAAAACGAGGTTCTAGCCCCTAGTTGGGAAGAGGAAAAGAGAAACTTTTTGAGGAGTTGTAGTGATTTCCAAAATCTTGCTACTGATGACTATGTGAATGGTCTAGATTTTGAGCAAGTCTCTACGCCTGAGTTGAGGAAACTAGCTAAAACCTATCAAGCTCTTGATAAGTACCTAGCCTCTATCCGAGTGTATAAAGAGTATGATGAGGAAGAAGTTTACAGTCAGACGGGACTTGATGGAGAGAAGTTGGAAAGGTATCTGGGTCTTTATCGAAATGTCCTTGCAGAATTAAAAAGTCGAGTAGAGGATGATGACGATGGAGAGCCACTTGATATCCACTATGAACTGGAGTCTATCCAAGTGGACGAAATCAACTATGCCTATATCCTAACCTTGATCCAAAGCCTGATTGAACAAGGTCAAAGTCAAGAAAAGCACCTAAGCTCTCAAGATAAGGAAGCCGTGGATAACTATATTCAGAGTCTTGAGAAGACCAATCCAAATCTTGCCCAGATCATCACTGAACTGTGGAGAGAGGTACAAGAGCATCCAGAAAACTATCGTGGTCAGTCTATCGCAAATATCTTGGATCAGATGATAGAGGTTGTCATCCAGCAACATATCCAAGTCTTTAGCAAACGTTGGTATGTCGGAGAGGATGAACTCCGTTACTATGTCGAACACTACCGTAAGGGAGCTAAAAAACAACTAGGAGAAAGCCAGTTGACCAAGAGCCAGCGCTATCAGGACTATAAGCTAGAGGTGGCAGATGCCCTCAATCCTCTCCTCTATAAAAAACAAATCAAGGAAGCCTATACCCAGCTAGTAGAGGAAGTCATTGAGCCGTTGAGGGTTGGGAGATAGTCCTTCTAGACTTAGAATAGTTCCGCTTCCTAAAGTTTACATGTATTCTAAGTATCGAATGATTGTAATTCCATAAATTTATAAGCAATCTACGTTTCGAATAGCTTATCTGAGAAAGTTTTGAGGTTTTCTAGCTTTCGAATAGTCGTCTTTCCTAAAGTTTAGATGTATTCTAAAGCTAGAAGAGTTAAAATCTATAAATAGTAAGTGTCTCTATCTGATGGACGGTATGTATGTCCAGTCAGATAGGGATTTTTTAATTTGGAAAAGTCTGATTTGTCCTGAAAAGTACATTTTAGATGGAAATAATGACAGTTGAGCGGATGGGGATTAAAATGGTTTGAGAAACTGTTAGAATGAATGTATCAACTCAAAGGAGAAAAATTGATGAAGAAAGTTAAAGATGATGAGGATAGTATTCTATCGACACTTCCTTTATGGGGGCTTCTATTTTTGGTCTGTGTATTGTTTCAAGTCTTTGTATTTAAGGATAGACCTTTGATTCAACATGATAGACAAGGAAGCATTGTAAAAACAGATCAAGAACAGGTCTATCTTCCAGAACTAATCCAGTCTTGGTTTGATAAAGAAGACAATAAATGATTCGTTAAATAGAAAGGATATTATCATGACAAAAACATACGCTATTCGCCCACTTAGTTACAGCAACTTTACCAACCGTGAGTTTGAGAGCCTGATGATGGATACTCATCAAAGTTTGGCGACTTTTTCTAAGGCAAACAAGGATGAGGCTATGTATGCCAAACATCTGGAACCCTTCAAGACCAAGCTAGATGATTTTCAAGCTCAACTTGCGTCGGTGGAAACGAAAGAGTCTAGTAATCTGACAGAAGTCGATCGCAATCGTGATAGTGCCTTGGTTGGTCTCTTTACCCTTCATAGAGGATTTGCTAAGATTAAGGATGCCAAGCTTAAAGAAGCTCATGAAACTCTGAAACCAGTCTTTGCCAAGTACAAGGACATCACCAAGCACAGCAATGATGTGGAAACGGCAGAAATCAAGAGCTTGCTCAAAACGCTTGGTGAAACACCTTATCATGAGGCAGTGACCAGTCTAGGACTGACCCCTATGCTGACGGCGGTGGTCAATGCTCAAGAGGAATATGACCAAGTGGAGAGTAAGGCGCGTGCTTCTAAGTCTGCCAAGGAAGTTGGCAAGACCAGACAACTCCGTACCGAACTTTCAACCAGCTACGACCTTTTTATGCGCTATACCGCAGCCAGTGCAGAAGCCTATCCTGAAAAGGAACACCTGACTCAACTCCTCAAGGAACTCAATAGCATCCGAGATAGCAAGCGTCGTCTCATCACTAGTAGCAAGAAAGATAAAAAGACCAAACCAGCAGAACCAGCCCAAGCAGCAGGATAAAGACAACCCCTTAGAAGCAGATTTCTAAGGGGGATTTTTGTAGTTTCGTGGTATAATTTTATTATGAGATAGTGGAGGAGTAAAGTTTGAAAAAATTAATATTTTAATCTTATTTTGAGGATTGTGTTTATATTGAAAAAATCAATTTACAATGTATAAAATAGAAAATTACTATATAAAAAAAATTAAAATTTAAAAACAGAAAGTAAAAAATATGAAAAGAAAAATAGCTGTATACGACATTACTGAAACCATAACTGAGATTAACTTGTCAGATAATCCAGAAAAGATTTTTAATATAGCAACTATTTTTAATACAATAGTTGGAGATGAAAGTATCAGATCACATAGTACTATTTCTGCGGAATTTAAAGATGAAAGTAGTATTCTAAAAGCATACAATGAGGATAGAGAAAACTTTGATATTGGCTCATTTGCTGAAAAATTGTTGCTTGCAGAATGTAGTGAAAGTAGTGGTAAAAGAAAATCGACTGTGAGAGAAGGTTACCTGTTTATTTTAGAGAAAGAAAAGGAATTAATATTATTAAAGTTAGAGAAAACTCTTGTAGCAAATAAAGAAACATTTGAGTTTGAAGGCCAGCTGGGGACGGATAAAAGTTACTATAAAGTTTGTATTCTATCTACAGAATTAAATAATATTGCAGTTATAGATAAGAGTCGAAAAGTAGCAAATTATTGGTTGGATAGCTTTCTAGGCTTACAAGAAGTAAGAAATAAAAAGATCAATACATATGATTTGTTAGAATTGATTGAGTCAAAGGAATTATTCTCTGAGGAAATAGCAAGACTTGAAAATATCGATGATATTATGAGAGAGTCAAAAAAATATATATTTAACAGTAATATATTTGATAAGAGTGGACTTGTTGACTCTTTAAATGATAGTGGTTTAATAGATATTTCTACTCATGTTGAAAATTTTGAATTGCAATTTTACTCTGATAAATCCAGTAAGTTGGATTACAGTTTTGAAATTGATGAAAGAGTATTAAAGGATCATTTTAAAAGTGAGATTAGAATCTCTAAAGAAACTGTAATTAAGACAGATAATTTCGAGAAACTTATTTTGGATGGGGGAGTTTCACTGGTAAATGATGAGATTAGACTAGTAGTTGATCGAGAATGTCTTGAAGAAATTAGACAAAAACTAGGTGAATAACATGCCAAATTGGAATAAACTTTCTTATGAAATAGAAAATACACCCAGCAATAGTATACTAATACAAAATTTAAAAGCTTTTGGGATTGTAAAGAATGATTCGGATAGAAATATTTATAGTGTTCAGACTTTGGGGTTAGAATCAGTAATATTCAATTTAGAAGATTACATTGATAATCAAATGATGTTCCAAAGTAATGTCAGATATTTTCAAAGAAAAAATTTTTCAAAAGATGTTAGAATCATTAATAAGAATAGTCACAACACTTGGATTGAGGAAAAGAAAAATTTATCTGATGAAATTATAAAAATAAAAAAAATGTTAAGCAGCAACAATATTAATATAGATGTTGATAATAAGCTTTTATATAATATTCCAATATCAATTTTGGATTCAAATAGCCAAATCTCTAAAGTAAGAAAGTCAAAATATATTTGTCTGATGTTATTATTTAGTAATTTTACTAATTACGAAAATGATAGATTCAAATTTAAACTAGTTATAGATAATAATGAGATTACAGATGATTATTGTTTTGAAGCTAGCATTCCAGATAAACAACTTGAATATTTAGAAGAATTATACTCTTGGATTATTGACGATGGCGATAACTATATACAAAAACTGAGTATTGTAAGATCGGTTCTCTTAAAAAATAAGTCATTTACTATAGAAAATAGCTTGTTAAATTCAGTAAAAAGTATTTTTCAAAGAATAATTAATTCTAATGTAGATAGATACTTTAACCAAGTTGCTCTATTAAAAGATGATTTTTTAAAAATTGTAGAACGAGAAAATGACATCTACCAATCATTACATCTTAAATTAATAGGTTGGTTTTCTGCTTTAGCGCTACTTGTTTTTGACAAAATTAAGGATTATTCAGGGAGTGACATCTTCTATAAATTGTTAATGTCAGATAGCCAAAAAACAGAGTTACTGATAATTATGTTAATTTTTGCTCTTGTATTTATTTTAATTATTTACGTTTTAGAGATAAGGAAAAATCAAGATGAATATATAAAATTAAAATTATTCTATACAAACAGCTTAATGTTTGATGATGGGGATTTTGAAGAAAAAATAAAATCACCTTGTCTTGATTTTAGATATATTTTGTTCATGCTATGGATTGTCGCTATACTGTTTTTAAAATTATTTACTTTTAACAGGAATTTTATCTGCTATTCTGGAGTTTTAACACTAGCTTTTTTACTTTTATTTGGAGTTATTAAATTAAAAAAAGATAAAAATTGAAGAGGATTAAGGAGTCACCATTGGACAGAAAAAAGAATGTACCAAAAACTAGGTTTCAGAATTATGAAGATGAATGGGTGTATAGTACTATAGGACACCATATTTCTTTGTTAAATGGGCGTGCTTATAAACAGGAAGAACTACTAGATGATGGAAAATATAAAGTTCTCAGAGTGGGAAATTTTAATACTAATAGCAAGTGGTATTATTCAAATTTAGAGCTTGAAGATAATAAGTATGTAAATAAGGGAGAACTACTTTATCTATGGGCAACTAATTTTGGACCAGAAATATGGATGGAAGGAAAAGCAATTTATCATTATCATATCTGGAAACTTGAATTTGATAAGACCAATATCAATCAGGATTACTTATATATTTGGCTAGAGAGTGATAAGAATAAAATCCAACAAAATACCAATGGTAGTACAATGGTTCATATTACAAAAAATATGATGGAGGAGAGAAGAATTTCACTTCCTAGTCAAGAAGAACAATCCGTCATCGGCTCCCTCTTCCGCACCCTCGACGACCTTCTTGCAAGCTACAAGGATAATCTCACAAACTACCAATCTCTTAAGGCGACCATGCTATCCAAGATGTTTCCCAAAGCTGGACAGAGAGTTCCTGAGATTCGTCTGGATGGATTTGAAGGTGAGTGGGAAATTGTTAAATTAGGAGACAATTGTAGAATTATAACTGGTGGAACACCTAGAACTGGTGTAAAGGAATTTTGGAATCCAAAAGAGATTCCGTGGATGTCCTCAGGAGAAATTAATAAGAAGATTTTAAATGAAACTGAAGAAAAGATATCTTGCATTGGACTAGAAAATTCTAGTGCAAAATGGGTTAAGCAGAATTCAGTTTTAATTGCATTAGCAGGTCAGGGGCAAACTAGAGGTAGAGTAGCAATTAATAAGATACCACTAACCACAAATCAATCAATTGCAGCGATTGAAACAAATAGCAATATTGATTTTTTATTCTTATATACAGATTTAGGAAGACGATATGATGAGCTACGTTTAATTTCATCAGGTGATGGAACACGTGGTGGTTTAAATAAAATGATAATTTCTAGATTGGAATTAAATATTCCAAGTATTGAAGAACAACAAGCCATAGGCTCATATTTTTCAAACCTAGATAATCTCATCAACTCTCACCAAGAAAAAATTTCTCAATTAGAAACACTCAAAAAGAAGCTCTTGCAAGATATGTTTATTTAAGGAGGAAATGAATTTGAATGATTTATTTCAGCACTTTGAGTTTACTTTGTTAGTTTATTCTGCTTTATTTTCGCTCATAGGTTCTTTTATAGGATTTCTATTGCAAGTAATCGTTTCAACTAGTTTATCCAATAGAGGAAAAGTTAAGATTTATATTAAGTCGACTTCCCATAAACTAATAAGCAGAGTTTGGGGATTTGATAATTCAGTAAATGGAATGGTCTTTGGAGTTCCTTTGTCAATTGAGCTTCATAATACAAAGTCTAGAAAGCAAATTATTAGAAATATGAATCTTGTTCTGTACGATAGAGGCGAACAGGTTAGAAAGATGAGACAAGTTACTTTTTCTGAAAAAGCAAATGAGAAATTCTTTTATGGTGAGAATGGAGCGTATTCATTTCTAATTGATGCTTATGAAATAAAAAGATTTGATCTATATTTTGCTATTTCTCAAAAAGAATTTAATAGTGATTTTGATGAGGTTAGAATATCATATTTTGATTCTAAAGATAAATACCATGAGTTTAAAATTTTTGAGATTAGTGAACCATGGATTATATCCAAGAACAAGACCGATGATGATTGGAGAGCTATAAACTAACATCAATATCCTTGGAAAAAACTTAGAAAGAAACATTATGGAAACAACACAAACGTCCCAGTCGCTCTACCAAGCCCTGTGGAACTCAGCGGATGTTCTCCGCTCTAAGATGGATGCCAACGACTACAAGTCCTATCTCTTGGGTATGGTCTTTTATAAGTACCTGTCAGATAAGATGCTCTTTTTCGTGGCGGAAACTATGGAGGAGGGGAGTGAGAGTCTAGAGGATGCCCTTGAGGTCTATCGTAACTACTATGAGGATGCGGACACTCACGAGAATCTTCTTGCAGTTATGAAGGACGAACTCAACTATAGTATCAAGCCTGAGTTGACCTTTACGGCTCTAGTAGCACGTGTCAATGAGGGGACTTTCCAGTTGGAAGATTTGGCTCAGGGTTTTCGAGATATTGAGCAGAGTGATGAACTCTATGAAAACCTCTTTGAAGATATTGACCTCTATTCCAAAAAGCTAGGGGCGACTCCGCAAAAGCAAAACCAAACGGTGGCGGCGGTCATGAAAGAGTTGGCTGTGCTAGATGTGGCTGGTCATGCTGGTGATATGCTGGGGGATGCTTATGAGTATCTGATTGGTCAGTTTGCGACTGACTCGGGTAAGAAGGCTGGTGAGTTCTATACTCCTCAGCCTGTTGCCAAACTCATGACTCAGATTGCCTTTTTGGGTCGTGAGGACCAGCTAGGCTTTACTATCTATGATGCGACTATGGGGTCTGGATCCCTCTTGCTCAATGCAAAGAAATACTCTCATAAACCGCAGACAGTAGTCTACTTTGGTCAGGAGCTCAATACCTCAACCTATAACTTGGCTCGGATGAATATGATCCTACACGGTGTTCCTGTTGAAAATCAATTTCTCCACAATGCCGATACACTAGATGAAGACTGGCCTACTCAAGAACCGACTAACTTTGATGGTGTTCTCATGAACCCTCCCTACTCTGCCAAGTGGTCTGCTAGCCCTGGCTTTATGGCGGATCCTCGTTTCTCTCCTTTTGGGAAACTGGCACCCCAGTCCAAGGCTGACTTTGCCTTTCTTTTGCATGGTTACTACCATCTCAAGCAGGATAATGGAGTCATGGCTATCGTCCTTCCCCACGGTGTTCTTTTCCGTGGCAATGCGGAAGGAACCATTCGTAAGGCCTTGTTAGAAGAAGGTGCCATTGACACGGTTATCGGTCTACCTGCTAACATTTTCTTTAATACCAGCATTCCGACCACGGTTATCATTCTCAAAAAGAACCGTACCAATCGTGATGTCTACTTTATCGATGCCTCTAAGGAGTTTGATAAGGGGAAAAATCAGAATATCATGACAGATGCTCATATCGAGAAGATTCTGGAAGCCTACAAGTCTCGTGAGGAGATTGACAAGTTTGCCCATCTGGCAAGCTATGAGGAAATCGTCGAAAATGACTATAATCTCAATATCCCTCGCTATGTAGATACCTTTGAGGAAGAAGAAGTCGAGCCACTGACAGATATCGTCAGCAAGATTAACACGACAAATCAAGCAATCCAAAACCAAACAGTTTCTCTACTTGAAATGCTCGGTCAACTACACGGAACCACACCAGAAGCCGATGCTGAACTCAAAAAGTTTTTGAAAGAGTTTAAAGGGTGATGAGAGTAATTGATTCGCTCATAATTCGCTCATTTTTAAGATATAACTTTGTTTCCATATTTCTGGGGAACTAGTAAAAAGTAAGGAGAAATATGGAAAATAACAACCAACGTGCCCTTTGCCAGCAACTCTGGGCGAGAAACAAATACCTCGTATTGAGCCATTCCAGCAATATTTACAATGAGATTCGTCAATACTTGAAGAATGAAGAGGTGGAGGTCAGTCATGTTCAAGAACTGATTGATCGTGCCTGCCAGATTCCAGAACACAGAGGTCAGGTTTGCAATGCCTTTCAGCATATTTGGGGCTATTTCAAAAAGAAAGCGACAGATGCTGAGCGTAAGGACTACATGCTCTTGCTGGATCGCTACCGCTTTGGTCAGGCTTCTAAGGAAGACTTGATTACTAAGACTCGAGACTTGCTTGATCGCTATCCAAATACCTATTTGCAACAATCGACTTTACTGAAAGGAGATTGTCATGAGACTTTGGCATGAGGCTTTGATTTCACAGCTTCCTCGTCCTCAACTCTTGGGGCAACATCGAGAGTGTTGCGCCCTGCGTGGCAATGGCTGGGGTAGAAAGCATGCGACGGTGGACTATGTCTTTACCCACTCGCCCTATCGTCTCTATGCCTATCATCGCTTGATCATGAAGGAAATGGCTGACCGAGGCTATAAGGTCAGTCCAGAGTGGATGGATAAAAACTATCGTGGTAAGATTTGTCCTTCTTATGAGGATTTACCTGAGGAGACTTTGACGAGACCTATTTACAAGGAGCACGATGCTGCCTACTTTGAGGAGTGCCTGGACAATCTCCGAGAGAAGGGGATTGAGCTGGAGTAAACGTAAGGATTACAGCACTTTATAACTCTTCTCTTAATTTTTTCGAATAATAAAGATGAGACCTTTAGAGTTTTTCTAAGGTCTTCTTTTTATGAGTGTTCAGATTTACTTTTAATAACTTTTGAGTTATAATTTAATTAGAAAGAGGTTGCTTGGTGCATACGATTTACTTCTATAAGGACAAAAAAGGAAACGAGCCAGTTTTGGATTATATGAGAGAATTGGCTAGTCAGAAAAGTAAGGATAGTCGCATCAAACTCAATAAACTAAATGACTATATCGAGTTGCTTAGTCAGCATGGGACGAGAGCTGGGGAACCCTATATGAAACACTTGGAAGATGAGATATGGGAACTAAGACCTTTGAGAAATCGAATTTTATTTATAGCGTGGCTTGATGGTAGTTTTGTTCTTTTACATCATTTTGTCAAAAAGACTCAGAAAACTCCTAGAAGAGAAATTGAAAAAGCCAAGCGTGAACTGAAGGACTTAAAAGAAAGAGGGTTAAGTGATGAAGAATAGTGCTATTGGAAGTAACTGGAAGGATGTCCGGTCAGAACTCTTTACCAAGGAGGAAATCCTTGAAAGTGATATGCGAGTGGCTATCATGAGTGAGTTGATTGAAGCCAGACATGAGCAAGGAATCAGCCAGAAAAAGCTAGAAGAACTCAGTGGAGTGAGTCAACCTGTCATAGCTAGGATGGAAACAGGAAAGACTAGCCCCCAGTTGGATACAGTCTTGAAAGTTTTAGCCAGTTTAGGAAAGACACTAGCAGTAGTCCCCCTCGAACAGAGAAAGAGTTGATAGGAAGAACTTGGAAAACTTTAACAAATTTAATAGTTATAGTGCCTCAAGTGTATAATATAGAAAAATTATGCTTTATTTATATCAAGTGCGAACGAAGTGAGCTTTTAGCGGATATTTCCCGCTATAGTGGTATTCTAGATAATAATTTATTATTATCTAGAACGGAATTTTTGAGACATTCTGGCTCAAAAATTAGGGATGAAATTACGAAGTAAGTTGCTCCCGTCCGCACTTTTCAGGGAAATATCAGAATTACAAAAGAAAAATCAACCTATAGTCTTTTCTAATAACAAGCCATAGTCACTTATAAGAATTACTAATAAGGCGTTTGAAGAGCTTAACTGCAATAGAGCTATAAAATAAGATATACAAAGGATTTGAGACATTTGTCTCAAGTCTTTTTCTTTTGTTTAAAACAGAGATATAGTTTCAAACTATATCAAAGCCTAATTTTTTACAATTATACAGATGATTCCTTTTCTGTTAAGATAGTTTCAACAACAAATTTTGGAGGACACATCATGTCAACTACAATCATCGGTTTCCCTCGTTTGGGCGAATTCCGCGAATTAAAATTTACAACTGAAAAATACTTTAGAAAAGAAATCTCAGAAGAAGAACTCTTGGCGGCCGCAAAAGATTTGCGTGCTAAACACTGGAATATCGTCAAAGAAAAAGGTATCACTGAAATTCCATCAAATGACTTCTCTCACTATGACAACTTCCTAGATGCAGCTTTCCTTTTCAACGTGGTACCTGCTTCAGTTCAAAACTTGGACTTGTCTGACCTTGAGCGCTACTTCGCTTTGGGGCGTGGTTATCAAGGAGAAAAAGGGGACGTTCGCGCCCTTCCAATGAAGAAATGGTTCAACACCAACTACCACTACATCGTCCCTAAATTTGAAAAAGACACTCAAGTCAAATTGGCTGGTCACAAGATTTTTGATGAGTTCCAAGAAGCCAAAGAACTTGGATTGAACACTCGTCCAGTTCTTGTAGGTCCATTTACTTTCCTTCAATTGTCAGACTTTGAAGAAGGCGTGAAAGCAGAAGACTTCGTAGACAGCTTAGTGGCTGCTTACCAAGAAGTTTTTGCTAAATTGGCAGAACTTGGTGCGACTCGCATCCAATTGGATGAAGCGGCTCTTGTTAAAGACTTGACAGCTGAAGAAAAAGCTCTCTTCTTGAACCTTTACAACAAACTTTTGGCTGACAAAAAAGGTCTTGAAGTCTTGCTTCAAACTTACTTCGGAGACGTTCGTGACGTTTACGCTGACCTTGTAAACTTGCCAGTAGATGCTATCGGTCTTGACTTTGTTGAAGGTAAGAAAACTCTTGAACTCGTTAAAGGTGGTTTCCCAGCTGACAAGACTCTTTATGCAGGTATTGTCAATGGTAAAAACATCTGGCGTAACAACTACGAAAAGAGCTTGGCTGTTCTTGAGCAAATCCCAGCTGAAAACATTGTCTTGACAAGCTCATGCTCACTTCTTCATGTGCCATTTACAACTGCTAATGAAGAATTTGAACCAGCAATCTTGAACCACTTTGCCTTTGCAGTTGAAAAATTGGATGAGATTCGTGATTTGGATGCTATCCGCAATGGTCAAGGTGAAGAAGCACTTGCAGCCAACAAAGAACTCTTTGCGACTGAGCGTGTTGGTGAAAATGCGGAACTTCGTGCGCGTATCGCTGGCTTGACAGACGCAGACTACACTCGTTTGCCAGCCTTTGCAGAACGTGAAGCTATCCAAGAAGAAGCTTTCAAACTTCCAGCTCTTCCAACAACAACTATCGGTTCATTCCCTCAAACAAAAGAAGTTCGTGCTAAGCGTTTGGCTTACCGTAAAGGTGAATTGTCTCAAGAAGAGTACGACGCTTTCCTTGCTGAAACAATCGATGAATGGATCAAATGGCAAGAAGATATCGACTTTGATGTCCTTGTTCACGGTGAATTTGAGCGTAACGACATGGTTGAGTACTTCGGTCAAAACTTGTCAGGTTACCTCTTCTCTAAAAATGGTTGGGTACAATCATACGGTATGCGTGGAGTTAAACCACCAATCATCTGGGGTGATGTAACTCGTCTTAACCCTATCACTGTGAAATGGTCTAGCTATGCACAAAGCCGTACAAACAAACCTGTTAAAGGTATGTTGACTGGACCTGTTACCATCCTCAACTGGTCATTCCCACGTGAAGACATCTCTATCAAGGATTCTACTCTTCAAATTGCTCTTGCTATCAAGGATGAAGTTCTTGACCTTGAAGCTGCTGGCGTGAAGATCATCCAAATCGACGAGGCTGCTCTTCGTGAGAAATTGCCACTCCGTCGTAGCGACTGGTACGAAGACTACCTTGACTGGGCTATTCCTGCCTTCCGCTTGGTACACTCAACAGTAGCGCCAGACACACAAATCCACACTCACATGTGTTACTCAGAATTTACAGATATCATCCCAGCTATCGACAACATGGATGCAGATGTTATTTCCTTTGAAGCTAGCCGTTCAAACCTTGAAATCTTGGACGAACTCAAAGCGAAAAACTTCCAAACAGAAGTGGGACCTGGGGTTTACGATATCCACTCACCTCGTGTACCAAATGAAGGCGAAATCGACAATACAATCGAAGCCATCCTTGCTAAAGTGCCAAGCAAGAAAGTTTGGATCAACCCTGACTGTGGTTTGAAAACACGTGGTATTCCAGAAACAAAAGAAAGCTTGATCCGCCTTGTTGAAGCAGCTAAAGCTGCGCGTGAGAAATTGTAAGATAAGGATTTCTCAAGAAGCGCTGTTTGGTCAATCTGCCTGTTTCACTTGGATTCTAGGAATCCAGCTAACGAAAAAAATCAACTAGAAAAGGATAAGGACTATGTCACGCCAAACACCGTCACTCTCATTTGAAGTGTTTCCTCCCAACCCAGCTGTGGGTAATGATAAAATTATTTCTGCTCTTCAAGATATGCAGGAGTTGGCTCCCCACTTTATCAGTGTGACTGCTAGCAATAATAAATTTAATATCAAGGAAACGACGGTCCGTTTGGCCGACTTTATCCAAAATGATTTGGCGATTCCGACTATTGCTCACTTGCCAGCCATCTATTTGACCAAGGACAAGGTTGCTGAAACTATTGCAGACTTGGACAAGGTTGGGGTGCAGAAAATCTTGGCCTTGCGTGGGGATATTATCCCTGATGTGGAGCCGCAAAAGGATTTCCGCTATGCAACTGACTTGATTGAGTTCATCAAGGAACAAGCCCCTCACTTTGATATTGTTGGTGCTTGTTATCCAGAAGGCCATCCAGATTCACCAAATCAGATTTCAGATATTCAAAATCTTAAGAAGAAAGTGGATGCAGGTTGTTCGAGCCTTGTAACCCAGCTTTTCTTTGACAATGAGCGCTTCTATGATTTCCAAGACAAATGTACTTTGGCTGGGATTGATATTCCCATTCATGCAGGGATTATGCCAATTCTGAATCGAAATCAGGCTCTCCGCCTCTTGAAGACTTGTGAGAATATCCATCTTCCACGTAAATTTAAAGCCATCTTAGACAAGTATGAGCATGACCCTGAGTCGCTCAGAGCAGCAGGACTTGCCTATGCGGTGGACCAAATCGTGGACTTGGTAACTCAGGATGTTGCCGGTGTGCATCTCTACACTATGAACAATGCAGAAACAGCAAAATACATTCATCAAGCAACCCATGCCTTGTTTAATCATCAGTCTCTAGGATAATAAAAAGCAAACCATTCTTCTCAGCTGAGGGGAATGGTTCCTTTTTAATGGTAAAGACCGCACTTTTTAAGAAAAATATGATAAAATAGACTCTGTACGTACTTGATACAAAGATGAGGGTATTTAGGTTGTAGAAGTTTGTTTAAAGTTGATTATTTTTTAAACAAAATCTGATAATGTATGTCTCAAAAAACACGAACGGAGTGAGTATTTAAAAGATATTTCACGCTATCGTGGTATCTTAGATGATAACAGTATTATTATCTAAGACTGGATTTTTGAGAGTAAAACAGTTCGGGAAACTATTTTAGCCTGAGCATAGAAATGAAAAGGCGAAGTAATTAAAAATTACCATTGAAATTCCACTGGATAATTTTACCTCCCGTCCGCACTATTTCAGGGAAATATCAAAAAAATTCTTAATTGAATTTTGGCCTCATTTCTTAGGAAAAAAGATAAGCTTCCTAGCACTCATCGAGTGCAAAGTCACCTTCCTATTTTTCTACAGAAATGTTCGGCAAGCCGAACCGTCCAAAATATCTTGAGTAATTGAACCCGGCCGAAAAGCTGTGTAAAAAAGATAAACTGTCTTGTCTTCATCGAAGACTTCGTCAGTTTCCTATTTTTACTTTGCTTTTGACGTCCTTGGTATCTTGATCTTTGTAGGCAAGGCGTATAATTTCATCAATCCAAAGGGGATTAAAATGACAAAACAAGTGTTTCAAACGACTTTTGCGGGTCGTGAGTTAATTGTAGAGACTGGTCAGGTTGCTAAGCAAGCAAATGGCGCAGTTGTCGTACGTTACGGTGAGTCAACTGTCTTGACTGCTGCCGTTATGTCTAAGAAAATGGCAACTGGAGATTTCTTCCCTCTCCAAGTCAACTACGAAGAAAAAATGTATGCGGCTGGGAAATTTCCTGGTGGCTTTATGAAACGTGAAGGACGTCCTTCAACAGATGCGACCTTGACAGCGCGTTTGATTGACCGTCCAATCCGTCCTATGTTTGCGGAAGGTTTCCGTAATGAAGTACAAGTCATCAACACAGTTCTTTCTTATGATGAAAATGCATCTGCACCAATGGCAGCTATGTTTGGTTCATCATTAGCATTGTCTATTTCAGATATTCCATTTGACGGACCAATTGCTGGGGTGCAAGTGGGATATGTAGATGGTCAAATCATCATCAACCCTACGCAAGAACAAGCAGAGCAATCGCTCCTTGAATTGACAGTAGCTGGTACCAAACACGCCATCAACATGGTAGAGTCTGGTGCTAAAGAATTGTCAGAAGAAATCATGTTGGAAGCGCTCCTTAAAGGGCACGAAGCAGTCAAAGAATTGATTGCCTTCCAAGAAGAAATCGTTGCAGCAGTCGGTAAGGAAAAGGCTGAAGTAGAATTGCTTCATGTGGACGCTGACTTGCAAGCTGAAATCATTGCAGCCTACAACAGCGACCTCCAAAAGGCAGTTCAAGTAGAAGAAAAATTGGCTCGTGAAGCTGCAACTCAAGCAGTTAAGGACCAAGTTACTGCCGTTTACGAAGAAAAATATGCAGACCACGAAGAATTTGACCGTATCATGCGTGATGTGGCTGAAATTTTGGAACAAATGGAACACGCTGAAGTGCGCCGTTTGATTACAGAAGATAAGGTTCGTCCTGACGGTCGTAAGGTCGATGAAATCCGTCCTTTGGATGCGGTTGTTGACTTCCTTCCTCGTGTGCACGGCTCTGGTCTCTTTACTCGTGGGCAAACTCAGGCTCTTTCAGTCTTGACCTTGGCTCCGATGGGTGAAACTCAAATCATTGATGGTTTGGATCCAGAGTACAAGAAACGCTTTATGCACCACTATAACTTCCCTCAATATTCTGTAGGGGAAACAGGTCGTTACGGTGCGCCAGGTCGTCGTGAGATTGGTCATGGTGCCCTTGGTGAGCGCGCCCTTGCTCAAGTCTTGCCAAGTTTGGAAGAATTCCCATATGCTATCCGTTTGGTTGCGGAGGTCTTGGAATCAAACGGTTCTTCATCTCAGGCCTCTATCTGTGCGGGAACTCTTGCTCTTATGGCTGGTGGTGTGCCAATCAAGGCGCCAGTAGCTGGTATTGCTATGGGACTTATCTCAGATGGAAATAATTACACAGTCTTGACAGATATCCAAGGTTTGGAAGACCACTTTGGAGATATGGACTTTAAGGTTGCAGGTACTCGTGACGGGATTACAGCCCTTCAAATGGATATCAAGATTCAAGGGATTACTGCAGAAATCTTGACTGAGGCTCTTGCCCAAGCTAAGAAAGCGCGTTTTGAAATTCTTGATGTGATTGAAGCAACCATTCCAGAAGTTCGTCCAGAATTGGCTCCAACTGCTCCGAAAATTGATACCATCAAGATTGATGTGGACAAGATTAAGATTGTCATCGGTAAGGGTGGAGAAACCATCGACAAGATTATCGCTGAAACAGGCGTTAAAATTGATATCGATGAAGAAGGAAATGTGTCTATCTACTCTAGTGACCAAGATGCCATTAACCGTGCTAAAGAAATTATTGCTGGTTTGGTCCGTGAAGCCAAAGTGGATGAAGTTTACCGTGCTAAAGTCGTTCGTATCGAGAAATTTGGTGCCTTTGTTAACCTCTTTGACAAGACAGATGCCCTTGTTCATATCTCTGAGATGGCTTGGACGCGTACCAATAATGTCGAAGACTTGGTAGCAATCGGGGATGAAGTTGATGTTAAGGTTATCAAGATTGATGAAAAAGGACGTGTGGATGCTTCTATGAAAGCCCTTCTTCCTCGTCCTCCAAAACCTGAACGTGATGAAAAAGGCGAAAAGTCTGAGAGACCTCACCGCCCACGTCATCACAAGGACCACAAACCTAAGAAAGAAATTACAGAAACACCAAAAGATTCAGAATAAGAAAAGGAGAAATGTATGGGATGGTGGCGCGAAACCATTGATATCGTAAAAGAAAATGATCCAGCGGCCCGCACCACTTTGGAGGTTTTGCTGACTTATCCAGGTGTCAAGGCCTTGGCGGCCCACCGTCTTTCACATTTTCTCTGGAAGCACGGCTTCAAACTCTTTGCTCGTATGCACAGTCAGTTTTGGCGCTTTTGGACTCAGATTGAGATTCATCCAGGTGCCCAGATTGATTCAGGTGTCTTTATCGACCACGGTTCTGGCTTGGTGATTGGAGAGACGGCTATCGTTGAGACGGGAGTTCTCCTCTATCATGGGGTGACTCTTGGTGGAACTGGTAAGGATGTTGGCAAACGCCATCCGACCGTTCGTCAGGGTGCCCTTATATCAGCCCATGCCCAAGTCATTGGTCCTGTAGAAATTGGTGCAAATGCCAAGGTCGGTGCTGCAGCAGTTGTCGTAGCAGATGTACCTAGTGATGTGACGGTTGTCGGTATTCCGGCCAAGATTGTCCGAGTTCATGGACAGAAGGATGAACCGACTATCCACGAAGTTGAAGAAAAACGAGAGTACTACGTCAATAAACTCGAGCAGGCTAAAGAAGCCAGTCACAGATCGTCTGGGTTGTAGAGGATGGCTATATGATTCAAGCAAGAAACAAGTTAAGCCAAGAGGAGCTATCTGAGGCGAAAAAACTAATTAACTGTTGCCAAAACTATGACGGTACCTATCGTGATCCTTATCTATCTAACATGCTTAATTTTGACCCAAACATGCCCGCCTTTTTCCTTTATTATGAAAAAGGCGAACTTGTTGGTTTATTAACTGTCTATGCAGATGACCAAGATGTGGAAGTGACGATACTGGTTCATCCAGATCATCGCCGTCAGGGAATTGCGCGTGCATTGTTTACTTGTTTTGAGAGAGAAATAGCTTCTTTTCCGATTCATTCAGTCACTTTTCAGACAGAGCGTGTTTTTCTAGACCGCCATCCTGATTTTGTTAGCAACTGGGGATTGGTCGAGGACGAGGATACAGAAACTTGGTTAGGTAAGGATAGAAAACCTTATCCGTTAGCAAAGGTTTCTAATCTTGAAGTTTTGTTAGCAGATAGTTCGTATCAGGAGCAAATCAGTCAGTTAAAATTTCAGGCATTCTCAGAAGAGCATGAATCCAGAGAGATTGTGGATAGATATGTCGCTGAAGCTCTGAAGGATCCAGAAAGTCGCTTATATATTTTGTTAAAAGACGGTCAGGTTATTGGAACTTGTACGGTAGATTTATCGACTAATACGAATTACTTCTACGGGTTAGCAATATCTGAACCTGAACGTGGCAAAGGCTATGGAAGCTACTTAGCAAAATCCCTTGTCAACCAACTAATTGAGCAAAATGACAAGGAATTTCAGATTGCAGTAGAGGACAGCAATGTAGGTGCCAAGCGCTTGTATGAAAAAATTGGCTTTGTCAAACAGACCCAGGTGGTTTATCTGAATGAGAAAGGAGCAAGGGATTCCGAAGTGTAGAGAGATTCGGACTGAAATTCAATTGAACTCTTAGTGATGAAACTAATTGTTCTTGGATTTTAGCTTTCCTAACTATGATTTATGATTAAAATCTATGACACTATGTCTCGTGATTTGCGAGAGTTTGTCCCGATTGAGGACGGCAAAGTCAAGATGTATGTTTGTGGGCCAACCGTGTATAACTATATCCACGTGGGGAATGCCCGTTCGACGGTGGCTTTTGATACCATTCGTCGTTATTTTGAGTACCGTGGGTATGAGGTTGCCTATATTTCCAATTTTACGGATGTGGATGATAAGATTATCAACCGTGCCAAGGAAGAAGGTATTACGCCTCAGGAGGTTGCGGACAAGTACATCGCTGCCTTTCGTGAGGATGTGACGGCCTTGGGCGTCAAACCTGCGACTCGCCATCCGCGTGTAGTGGAGTTTATGGCGGATATCATCCGCTTTGTGGAAGAGTTGATTGAAAAAGGTTTTGCCTATGAGAGCCAAGGGGATGTTTACTTCCGTGTTGAAAAATCCCACAACTATGCTAAATTAGCAAATAAAACCTTGGAAGATTTGGAGCTAGGTGCTTCAGGTCGTACCGATGAAGAAACGGCTCGTAAGGAAAATCCTGTAGATTTTGCCCTCTGGAAAGCTGCCAAGCCAGGCGAGATTTCTTGGGATAGTCCTTGGGGACCTGGTCGTCCAGGCTGGCATATCGAGTGTTCAGTCATGTCGACAGAGATTTTAGGTAATACCATTGATATCCACGGTGGTGGAGCCGACCTAGAATTTCCACACCACACCAACGAGATTGCCCAGTCAGAAGCCAAAACAGGTAAGACCTTTGCCAACTACTGGATGCACAATGGCTTTGTCAATATCGATAATGTCAAGATGTCCAAGTCCTTGGGTAACTTTATCACAGTGCACGATGCCCTCAGAACGCTCGATGGGCAAGTGCTTCGTTTCTTCTTTGCGACTCAGCATTACCGCAAGCCCATCAATTTTACGGAAAAGGCAGTGCGGGATGCAGAGACAAATCTCAAGTATCTTAAAAATACTTACGAGCAACCGTTTACTGGAACTGTAGATGCTCAAGAGTTACAGGCCTTTAAAGATAAGTTTGTAGCTGCTATGGATGAGGATTTCAACTCTGCCAACGGTATTACAGTAGTCTTTGAAATGGCCAAATGGATCAACTCAGGTAACTATGATGCAGTGGTTAAGAAAGCTCTTGCGGCTATGTTAGAGGTCTTTGGAATTGTCTTTGTAGAGGAAGTTTTGGATGAAGAGATTGAAGATTTGATCCAAAAACGCCAAGAAGCGCGTGCCAACCGTGACTTTGCGACAGCGGACCAGATCCGTGACCAATTGGCTGCTCAAGGGATTAAGCTTCTTGACACCAAAGATGGAGTGAGGTGGACACGTGATTGATGTCAATCTCATTAACGGGATTGCGTTAGCTTTTGAGGGGGACGCGGTGTATTCTATGTATATTCGTCGTCACCTCATCCTCAAAGGTATGACCAAGCCCAATAAACTCCACCAAGAGGCGACCAAGTATGTTTCAGCCAAGGCTCAGGCTCGTTTGATTTCCCTCATGTTGGAGGAGCAAGTCCTGACGGAAAAAGAAGAAGAAATCTACAAACGTGGTCGCAATACCAATAGTCACACTAAGGCCAAAAATGCTGATGTGGTGACTTACCGTATGTCCACAGGTTTTGAAGCAGTCATGGGCTATCTCCATATGACTGAAAATCTGGAACGTCTTGAGAGCTTGATTTCGTGGTGCATCCAAAAAGTGGAGGGCTAGGACATGATGGCAAAAGAACTACAAGACTGGTTTCCTGAAGCTCAGATTTCAGACCAACCAGTAGAGAAAGAGGGCTATCTCACTCTCCCTTTAGCTTCTCAGCAGTGGATTTTGCTGGAGGAAGCTGGGCTCAGCGAGCGTGAAAAGCAGTTGGTTGCCCTTTTGACTCAGCAGGAGCAGGCTCGTTCGCTCAATCCTTGGTATTCTTATCTGGTTGAGGGGAAGGGGCAAGCACCGCAAACTTTTAAAAAGATTCAGCTGGTCTATTGTCATCTTTCCTATTTTCAGCAGGAAAATCTAGCTTCTTGGCTGGATATGATGAGGACCCTTTTTCCTAACTGTCAGACGGTGCTTCAGGTCGGAGCTCAGGATTATGTTTTCGTACTTCAACAAGATAAATACACCTCTGTACGAGCTATTTTAAGTGATACGATTGAAGCGGTTGAGTATGACTTTGGATTGCGTCTATCTATTATGTTAGGTCAGGTTTGGTCTCAGACAGGACATCATGCCTTATCAGACTTAATCAAAGCGGAGCGGGATTTATTTAAGACTTGGTGGCGTAAGGGTCACCAAGGTGTTCATACTTTTTCTCAGCTCTATCTTTGGAGTATGGGAGACAGACTTGTGAACCTGAGTGCAATCAAGGAATGCCTGCACCAGATGATTTTGGACCAGGATCAGATTCAGGAAATCATTCTCTCCCTTTGGGAAAATAGTGCCGTTCTCACTAAAACAGCCCAGCAGCTCTATCTGCACCGCAATTCTCTCCAATACAAGATTGATAAATGGGAAGAATTGACAGGATTTCAGTTGAAGGAATTGACTGACCTGACCTTGTGTTATCAGTTGATTTTACCAGATATTTTATAAAGTTTTGTGCAAGTTGCACAGAACTTTTTTATTTTTTTGGTCACCTTGCCATAGAAAAGTAAAGCGTTTTCATCTATAATAAAACTATCAAAAGACAAAAGGAGTTCACCTCATGGTAGAATTGAATCTTAAAAATATTTACAAAAAATATCCAAACAGCGAACACTACTCAGTTGAAGACTTCAACTTGGACATTAAAGACAAAGAGTTTATTGTTTTCGTAGGTCCTTCAGGATGTGGTAAATCAACTACTCTTCGTATGATCGCAGGTCTTGAAGATATTACAGAAGGAACTGCATCTATCGATGGCGTGGTTGTCAACGACGTAGCTCCAAAAGACCGTGACATCGCCATGGTATTCCAAAACTACGCTCTTTATCCACACATGACTGTTTATGACAACATGGCTTTCGGTTTGAAATTGCGTAAATACAGCAAAGAAGACATCGACAAACGTGTGCAAGAAGCAGCTGAAATCCTTGGATTGAAAGAATTCTTGGAACGTAAACCTGCTGACCTTTCAGGTGGTCAACGTCAACGTGTTGCCATGGGGCGTGCCATTGTCCGTGATGCAAAAGTATTCTTGATGGACGAACCTTTGTCAAACTTGGATGCAAAACTTCGTGTATCAATGCGTGCTGAAATCGCTAAAATCCACCGTCGTATCGGAGCTACAACTATCTACGTAACTCACGACCAAACAGAAGCGATGACACTTGCAGACCGTATCGTTATCATGTCAGCAACTAAGAACCCTGCTGGTACAGGTACTATCGGACGTGTTGAACAAATCGGTACACCTCAAGAAGTTTACAAAAACCCAGTTAACAAATTCGTTGCAGGATTCATTGGAAGCCCAGCTATGAACTTCATCAATGTGAAATTGGTTGGAAGCGAAATTGTTTCTGACGGTTTCCGTTTGAAAGTTCCAGAAGGTGCTTTGAAAGTTCTTCGTGAAAAAGGCTACGAAGGTAAAGAATTGATCTTCGGTATCCGTCCAGAAGACGTGAATGCAGAACCTGCTTTCCTTGAAACATTCCCAGAATCAGTTGTCAAAGCTACTATCTCAGTATCAGAATTGCTTGGTTCAGAATCTCACCTTTACTGCCAAGTTGGTAAAGATGAATTTGTTGCTAAAGTTGATGCTCGTGACTACTTGCAAACAGGTGCAACAGTTGAACTTGGATTTGACTTGAACAAAGCACACTTCTTCGATGTAGAAACTGAAAAAACAGTTTACTAAGATAAATAAAACTCAAAACACTGCTAGAAATCTGGCAGTGTTTTTTGAGATTGCGTAGAAAAAACTCCTGGGAAATTCCAGGAGAGTATGAGTGGTTATTTAAACTTGAATCCTTCGTAAATAAGCTCTGTTTTTGGATTTTGTTTCTTAATCTGTTTGGCAAGTGACTTCATCATAGAAAGAGGACCACACATATAGACGCTCGCATGTTCGGGCACTTCTTCTTGCTCAAAATTAAGATAGCCGTCTTTCCTACTGTCTACTAGATGGAGTTCAAAATTAGGATTTTTCTGAGCATAGTCACGGAGCAAATCTAGATAGACTGCATTTTCATCTTCACGGAAGCTATAGTAGAAGTGAACCTGTTTATCTAAAATAGGATGTTCACGGATGTAAGAGATGAAGGGGGTGATCCCAATACCTCCAGCAATCCAAACCTGATTTTCTCGTCCTTCTTCTATAATCATGTGTCCGTAAGCTCTGTCAACGGTTACTTTGCTACCGACTTGAAGATTGTCATAGATATTCTTGGTAGGGTCACCTGAATTTTTGACAGTAAAGTAAAGCGTTTGACCATGACCTCCTGAGATAGAAAAGGGATGCGGAGCACTTTCAAAACCTTCTTGAAAAATCTTTAGGAAGGCAAATTGTCCTGATTGATAGTTGAAAGGTCTGCTAAGATGGATTTGAATTTCTCTAGTATCGTGATTTAAGCGTTTGAGATTGGTAATTTTCCCTAGATAGGGGAAGGAAATCTTTTGATAAAGGAAGATGATGTAAAAACCAGCTAGTAAGCCTAAAAGGGCATAGCTACCAACAAGAAAACTTAGGAGGTTAAATGTGAGAAGGCGATTGCCCATCATCATGTAGACATGAAAGAGTCAGAAAATATAAGCTAGATAAACCAGACGGTGAATCCATCGCCAAGCTTCGTATTGGATGTATTTGCCTAAATAGGCGACAAGGATGATACTGACAAAATATAGATGGCAAGGTTGCCAAACTGAGCAGCTAAACGAGAGCCCCACAAACCGCCCATACTAAAGTTATGAAAGATTAGTAGGATGATGGAGAGAAAGGCTGTGAATTTGTGGACAGTGTAGACCTTCTCCAAACCGTGAAACCAGCTTTCTAGTAGGGGGGAGACGAGTGGCTAGGATAAAAGTCAGAGATAGGCTTGTTAAAGCTAGTCCTGGAATAGTGAATTGGGGAGAAGTGTTCATCCAAGCAAAAAGAGTCAAGATAAAACTAGCTATGATAAAGAGTATTCCTTTGATTGATTTCATAGAAAATTCCATTTCATTTAGATTTTGATTTGTTGTAAACAAAATTGTTACATTTTATCATAGAAAAAGTATGGTGTCAAATTGAGTTCTATAAATATCTACTCTCATCAAAAAACTCTCCAATTGAACTGGAGAGCTAATTTATTATTCTGCAGCTTGTTGCCAGCGTTTTGCTAGCATATGAGACAGGCTAGAAATGGCTAGGTTAAAGCTGAAGTAGATGAGGGCAATCAGGATGTAAAGACTGAAGACCTGCTCTGGTTCGAAATAACGGCCCATGAGAATTTGGCTTGCTCCAAAGAGTTCTTGTAGGGCGATAACAGAGTAGAGAAGACTGGTATCCTTAATTACGGTTACAAACTGAGAAATGATGGCTGGCAACATTTTGCGAATGGCTTGCGGGAGAATGATGTGGTAGAGGATTTGGGCTGAGGTAAATCCTTGCGACATTCCTGCTTCGTACTGTCCCTTGTCCACGGCATTGAGACCGCCTCGGATAATCTCAGCCAAGGCTGCTGAGGTAAAGAGGGTAAATGCAGTGATTCCTGCTGGTGTGGATTTCATCTTGAAAACCAAAAAGATGGTGAAAATCCAGAGGAGGTTGGGAACGTTACGCACAAACTCGATGTAAATGCTGGAAATGATGCGCAAGATAGGATTTTCCCCATTTCTCATGACTGCTAGAACTGTACCGATAAGTGTAGCGAGGACGATGGCAATCAGAGAAATGTAGAGGGTCAAGCCAAATCCTTTAAAGATAAATACTAGGTTATCTGGGGTCAAAACTTCTAAAATGGATTCCATAGTAACCTCCTAAAGTGAATAGGCTTTTTTGTTGGCTTGCTCCATCTTGCGACCAAACTGGGCAACAGGAAAGCAAAGAGAAAAGTAGAGAAGGGCAGCACCTAAAAATGCTGGAATGTAGTTTCCGTTAAGTGCCGACCAAGACTTGGTCACAAACATCAAGTCCACTCCAGAGATAATAGCGACTGTAGAAGTGTTTTTGATGAGGTTAACAATTTGGTTGGTCAAAGGAGGGAGAATGATACGAAAGGCCTGAGGCAAGATAATCAAACGCATAGCACTGATATAGGTAAAACCTTGCGACAAGGCAGCCTCCATCTGACCGCTAGGAATAGACTGAATTCCTGAACGAATTACCTCAGCGATATAGGCACCGTGATAGAGTCCCACGCAGAGTACAGCCGTCCAATAAATCGGAATCATGATGATATGGTCACTAATAAGAGGCAAACCATAAAAAACGATAACAAACTGTACCAAGAGGGGAGTGTTTTGGTAAAACTCGACAAAGATACGAGCTAAAATGCGCAAAATTGGACGTTTACTGGTTGACATAGCTCCGAAGAAGATGCCCAAAACCATGGCGAGGATAAAGGATCCAATTGCTAGGGCAAGGGTGAAGAGGAAACCATTGAAAAATTGTCCAAAATCCTGAAAATAGGCTGTCCAAGATGATAAATCTGTCATGGGGTGTCCTCCTTATTCTGCGGAATGGCTAGATGGTTTGAGCTTGTAACGGTCATAAAGTTTTTGTAAACTGCCGTCCTTGCTCCATTTGGTGACCAAGTTATCGAGATAGTCGTTGAGCTCTTTATTTGATTTCTTGGTAACGATACCGTAGTCAGATGGCTTGAAACTATCATCAAGCAATTCTGTCCGTTTACTGATGTAACCAGATAGGATAGAACGGTCAACGGAAAAGGCATCAATACGGTGAGCATGTAGGGAAGTAATCAATTCTGGGTAGGAACCAAGTTCGACGAATTTAAAGGTCAAGCCTTTCTTTTTACCCAGTTCGGTAATCAGACGTTGAGTAATGGAACCTTGGGCAACTCCGATGGTTTTGCCGTTTAGGTCCTCGATGCTTTTGATTTTGGCAGATTTATTGACCAAAAAGCCAGAGGCATCTGTGTAGTAAGGGCTGGTGAAGTTGTAGAGTTTTTTGCGTTCATCTGTGATGGTAAAGGTCGCGATATCCATATCGACCTGTTCGTTATCTAGAAGGGGGCCACGGGTTTGTGCTGTAACCGGCACATAGCGAATCTTGACCTTGAGTTCATCAGCTACCATCTTGGCCAAGTCCGTTTCGATACCAGAATAGGTCCCTGTCTTGGGATCCTTGTAACCGAAATTGGGAACGTCTTGTTTCACACCAACAACCAGCTCGCCTCTCTTTTGAATGTCTGCGACACTGGTATCAGCCTGAACTGGTTTTGCAGCAGCAAGGCCGAAAAGGCTAATCACTAATGCGGATAAAAAGAATTTCTTTTTCATAGGCGCCTCCTTATTTGACTTTGTCACTTTCGTGGTTGATGATTTTGCTGAGGAATTGTTGAGCACGAGGTTCGCTTGGATTGTCGAAAAAGTCATCAACATCTGTCGTATCCACTAAAACTTCTCCGTCAGCCATAAAGATGATGCGGTCGGCAACTTCACGGGCGAAGCCCATTTCATGGGTAACGACAATCATATTCATACCATCGTGGGCCAATTTTTGCATAACTGCCAGAACATCGCCGATGGTTTCAGGGTCTAGGGCAGATGTTGGTTCATCAAATAGGAGGAGTTCAGGATGCATGGCAAGACCACGAGCGATGGCAATCCGTTGTTTTTGTCCACCAGAAAGCATGGCTGGATAAGAATCTTTCTTGTCCCACATATTTACAAATTCCAGATATTTTTGAGCTGTTTTTTCAGCTTCTTTTTTATCAATTCCTAGAACTTTTATGGGTGCTAGTGTTACGTTTTCTAACACTGTTTTATGCGGATAGAGGTTAAAATGTTGGAAAACCATGCCTACTTCCTTGCGAAGAGGCACCAAATCTTTCTGGCTGGCACCAGCAACTTGGTGACCATTTACTAGAAGGCTTCCCTTATCAACAGCCTCCAAACCATTGATAGTGCGGATAAGAGTTGATTTTCCAGAACCAGAAGGGCCTAGGAGGACAACGACTTGCCCTTTTTCAAAACGGAGATTGATGTCGCGGAGTGCGTGGTAGTCTCCGTAATATTTTTCGACGTGTTCAAATTCTACTAAAGCCATAAGGAATCTCCTTTGTGTTAGATTTTATAACATGATTCTACACCAAAAAATTTGTCTTGTCAAATCATATCTGAAAAAATTCACTAAAATTTTATAAAAAAGCAATCTGGATAGAGAAAAAGCCTAAATCATGTTATAATGAAGCGATAGAATTCTTAGAAAGAGTGGATGTCTTTTTGATAACACCTACTTATGAATGGCAGTTTGCCCCGCAGGTTGAAGATGCGGATTTTACAAAGATAGCCAAGAAGGCTGGACTGGGTCCTGAGGTGGCTCGGTTATTATTTGAAAGAGGGATTCAGGACGAAGAGAGTCTGAAGAAGTTTTTGGAACCTTCCTTGGAGGACTTGCACGACCCTTATTTACTCCATGATATGGACAAGGCAGTAGAACGGATTCGTCAGGCCATTGAAGAAGGGGAAAATATCCTCGTTTACGGTGATTATGATGCGGATGGTATGACTTCGGCTTCTATTGTTAAGGAAAGTTTGGAACAGCTTGGCGCCGAATGCCGTGTTTACTTACCTAATCGTTTTACTGATGGCTATGGACCTAATGCCAGTGTTTATAAATACTTTATCGAGCAAGAAGGAATTTCCTTGATTGTGACGGTGGATAATGGGGTTGCTGGTCACGAAGCCATTGAATTGGCCCAGTCTATGGGAGTGGATGTCATTGTGACTGACCACCATTCCATGCCTGAAACCCTGCCTGATGCCTATGCCATCGTTCACCCTGAACATCCAGATGCGGACTATCCTTTTAAATATTTGGCTGGTTGTGGAGTGGCCTTCAAGCTGGCTTGTGCCCTTTTAGAAGAAGTGCAAGTGGAACTACTGGATTTGGTTGCTATTGGTACCATTGCGGATATGGTGAGTTTGACAGATGAGAATCGTATCTTGGTTCAGTATGGTCTGGAAATGTTGGGACATACTCAGCGCATTGGTTTACAAGAAATGCTGGATATGGCTGGGATTGCCGCCAACGAAGTAACAGAAGAAACGGTTGGTTTCCAGATTGCCCCTCGTTTGAATGCCTTGGGCCGCTTGGATGATCCCAATCCTGCCATTGATTTGCTGACTGGATTTGACGACGAGGAAGCTCACGAGATTGCCCTTATGATTCATCAGAAAAACGAAGAGCGCAAGGAAATCGTCCAGTCTATCTATGAAGAAGCTAAGACCATGGTGGACCCTGAGAAGAAGGTCCAAGTCTTGGCCAAGGAAGGCTGGAATCCTGGGGTTCTAGGAATCGTCGCTGGTCGTTTGTTGGAAGAATTAGGGCAGACAGTCATCGTTCTCAATATAGAGAACGGTCGTGCCAAGGGCAGTGCTCGTAGTGTGGAAGCGGTCGATATTTTTGAGGCTCTGGATCCTCATCGAGACCTCTTCATCGCCTTTGGCGGTCATGCTGGCGCAGCTGGGATGACGCTGGAAGTGGAGAAACTTTCAGATTTATCTCAAGTCTTGGAAGATTATGTTCGTGAAAAAGGGGCAGATGCTGCTGGCAAGAACAAGTTAAATCTAGATGAAGAGCTGGATTTGGAGACACTTAGCTTGGAAACGGTCAAAAGTTTTGAACGTTTGGCACCTTTTGGCATGGACAATCAGAAACCTGTCTTTTATATAAAGGATTTTCAGGTCGAAAGTGCCCGTACTATGGGGGCAGGCAATGCTCATCTCAAGTTAAAAATTACCAAGGGTGAGGCTAGTTTTGAAGTGGTGGCCTTTGGACAAGGTAGATGGGCAACAGAATTTGCTCAAACCAAGAATCTAGAGCTGGCAGTCAAATTGTCTGTCAACCAATGGAATGGTCAAACTGCCTTGCAGTTGATGATGGTGGATGCGCGTGTCGAGGGTGTTCAACTTTTTAACATCCGTGGGAAGAATGCAGTCTTGCCAGAAGGAGTTCCAGTCTTGGATTTTGCTGGAGAACTGCCAAATCTGGCGGATAGTGAAGCTGTTATCTTAAAAACCGTTCCTGAGGATATTACTCTGTTGAAGACCATTTTTCAGGAACAGAATTTCTCTGCTGTCTATTTCAAAAATGATATTGACAAGGCCTACTATCTGACAGGGTATGGGACTAGAGAGCAGTTTGCCAAATTGTACAAGACAATCTATCAGTTTCCAGAGTTTGATATTCGCTACAAACTGAAAGATTTGGCTACTTATCTTAATATTCAACAAATCTTGCTAGTCAAGATGATTCAAGTATTTGAAGAGCTAGGCTTTGTGACGATCAAAGATGGGGTCATGACAGTGAATAAAGAGGCGCCAAAGCGGGAAATCGGAGAAAGTCAGATTTACCAAAATCTCAAACAAACTGTTAAAGATCAAGAAATGATGGCTCTTGGAACAGTTCAGGAAATCTATGATTTCTTAATGGAAAAAAGTGAATAGAGATAGAAAGAGTTGGTTTGCTGACTCTTTTTATATTCATGAATAAGCTCCAATTGGAGTCGGTTTTGTGTTATAATGAGGAAAGAGGACTAGTTGGCAGATAAACTGGTCAGTTGGCAGATAAACTGGTCAAAGGAAATCCTAGAGGTGTCAAATGGATAAGCTGAAGAAAAAGAGATTACGAGCGGACTATAAAAAGCAAGAAAGACAAAAATTCGAAGAAAGTTTGCCCCTGTCAAGGGAGCTCTTTTTTGACTTGTTTGACTTTTTGGATGTAGAGCTTGAATATCAAGCTTGTCAAGACGATTTTTTATTAACACAAACATTTCTAGAAGAGCACAATGTGGATGTCGAAACAGTTAGAGACTTTTTAGAAACAAATGGAGCCTACTGTGACTGCGAAGTGCTATTCAATGTCGCGGAAAGATTTGAAGAGTGACAGGAAGCTAGTCAGAAAACATTCTTTTGAGGAGCTTGTAGTTCTCACTTGTTTGTGCATTTGAGAAGAGTTATTTATAGTTCTTTAACTGGAAACCTTCATTTTGAAAATCATCAAAAAAATGGTATAATAGTAGGAAAAGATTCGGCTAAAAGTAATAGTGCTTTTAGAATAAAAGGGTAAGTAACCCTATAATCAAGATAAACTAAGATTTTGGAGGAAAAATGAGTAATATTAGTTTAACAACACTTGGTGGTGTACGTGAAAATGGGAAAAATATGTACATTGCTGAAATTGGAGAGTCCATTTTTGTTTTGAATGTAGGGTTAAAATATCCCGAAAATGAACAATTAGGGGTTGATGTGGTGATTCCAAAGATGGATTACCTTTTTGAAAATAGCGACCGTATTGCTGGGGTTTTCTTGACCCACGGGCATGCGGATGCCATTGGTGCTCTGCCTTATCTCTTGACAGAGGCTAAAGTTCCTGTATTTGGGTCTGAGTTGACCATTGAGTTGGCCAAACTCTTTGTCAAAGGAAATGATGCCGTTAAGGAATTTAATGATTTCCATGTCATTGATGAGAATACGGAGATTGATTTTGGTGGGACAGTGGTTTCCTTCTTCCCTACGACTTACTCCGTTCCAGAGAGCCTGGGAATTGTCTTGAAGACAGCTGAAGGTAGCATCGTTTATACAGGTGACTTCAAATTTGACCAGACAGCTAGTGAATCCTATGCGACAGACTTCGCTCGTTTGGCAGAAATCGGTCGTGACGGCGTCCTGGCTCTCCTCAGTGATTCGGCCAATGCGGACAGCAATATTCAGGTGGCTAGTGAAAGTGAAGTTAGGGATGAAATTACCCAAACCATTGCTGACTGGGAAGGTCGTATCATCGTTGCAGCTGTTTCCAGTAACCTTTCTCGTATCCAGCAGATTTTTGATGCTGCGGATAAAACAGGTCGACGTATTGTCTTGACAGGATTTGATATTGAAAATATCGTCCGCACAGCGATTCGTCTCAAGAAGTTGTCTTTAGCCAACGAAATTCTCTTGATTAAGCCGAAAGATATGTCTCGCTTTGAAGACCATGAGTTGATTATTCTTGAGACAGGTCGTATGGGTGAACCTATCAATGGACTTCGTAAGATGTCGATTGGTCGCCATCGTTATGTAGAAATCAAGGATGGGGACCTGGTCTATATTGCTACGGCTCCGTCTATTGCTAAAGAAGCCTTCGTTGCGCGTGTGGAAAACATGATTTACCAAGCTGGAGGGGTTGTCAAACTGATCACTCAAAGCTTGCGTGTGTCAGGGCATGGAAATGCGCGTGATTTGCAGCTGATGATCAATCTCTTGCAACCCAAGTATCTCTTCCCGATTCAAGGAGAATACCGTGAGTTGGATGCCCATGCTAAGGCTGCTATGGCCGTCGGGATGCTGCCAGAACGCATTTTCATTCCTAAAAAGGGAACCAGCATGGCTTATGAGAATGGAGACTTTGTCCCAGCTGGAGCGGTTTCAGCAGGGGATGTCTTGATTGATGGAAATGCCATTGGGGATGTTGGAAATGTGGTTCTTCGTGACCGTAAGGTCTTGTCAGAGGACGGTATTTTCATCGTAGCAATTACCGTTAATCGTCGTGAGAAGAAAATTGTGGCCAAGGCTCGTGTTCACACGCGTGGATTTGTTTATCTCAAGAAGAGTCGCGATATTCTCCGTGAAAGTTCAGAATTGATTAACCAAACGGTAGAAGACTATCTGCAAGGAGATGACTTTGACTGGGCAGATCTCAAAGGGAAGGTTCGTGATAATCTGACCAAGTATCTCTTTGACCAAACCAAACGTCGTCCAGCCATTCTACCAGTAGTCATGGAAGCAAAATAATCGTTGAAATAAACAGAGAGAAAGTCGAGTTTCGGCTTTTTCTTATAGAAAAATAGAGGAAAAATTATGGCAGTAATGAAAATTGAGTATTACTCAGAAGTTTTGGATATGGAGTGGGGAGTGAATGTCCTCTATCCTGATGCCAATCGAGTTGAAGAACCAGAGTGTCAAGATATTCCCGTCTTGTACCTCTTGCACGGGATGTCTGGCAATCAAAATAGTTGGCTCAAGCGGACCAATGTAGAACGCTTGCTTCGAGGAAGCAATCTCATCGTTGTCATGCCCAATACCAGCAACGGTTGGTACACCGATACCCAGTATGGTTTTGACTATTACACAGCTCTAGCAGAGGAATTGCCACAGGTTTTGAAACGCTTCTTCCCTAACATGACCAGCAAGCGTGAAAAGGCCTTTATCGCTGGTCTCTCTATGGGAGGCTACGGCTGTTTCAAATTGGCTCTTGCTACAAATCGTTTTTCTCATGCAGCTAGTTTTTCAGGTGCTCTTAGCTTTCAAGATTTTTCTCCTGAGAGCCAAGATTTGGGAACACCAGCTTATTGGAGAGGTGTTTTTGGAGAGATTAAAGACTGGACAGCTAGTCCTTATTCTCTTGAAAGTCTGGCTAAAAAATCGGATAAAAAGACCAAACTTTGGGCTTGGTGTGGCGAGCAGGATTTCTTGTACGAAGCCAATAATCTCGCAGTGAAAAATCTCAAAAAACTGGGATTTGATGTGACCTATAGCCATAGTGCTGGAACTCACGAATGGTACTACTGGGAAAAACAATTGGAACGGTTCTTAGCAACCCTACCAATCGATTTCAAATTAGAAGAGAGATTAAGCTAGCTTAGTTTGTGTTACTCTTTCAATAACCATGTCTTCTATGGAATAGAAACTAAAATATGTTTTTACTAGACTTTCTAAACAAAAATAGTAGAATAGTAGTTAAATTCTATTATTGTTGGAAAGAGAGTAAGAGATGTATCGTTATCAAATTGGCATTCCCGCATTAGAATATGATCAGTTTGTCAAAGACCATGAATTAGGCAATGTATTACAAAGTAGTGCTTGGGAAGAAGTTAAGTCTGATTGGCAACATGAGAAGTTTGGTGTTTACAGGGAAGAAAAATTACTGGCGACAGCTAGTATTTTGATTAGAACTCTTCCGCTAGGCTATAAAATGTTTTACGTCCCAAGAGGACCCATATTGGATTATGGAGATACAGAACTCTTGAGTTTTGTCATTCAGTCCATTAAGTCTTATGCTCGCAGTAAGAGAGCTATTTTTGTGACTTTTGACCCAAGTATTTGCCTGTCTCAAAGTTTAATTAATCAGGAAAAAACAGAATTTCCTGAAAATCTGGCTATTATTGATAGTTTGCAACAAATGGGAGTAAGGTGGTCAGGAAAAACAGAGGAAATGGGAGACACCATTCAACCTCGTATTCAGGCGAAAATATACAAGGAAAATTTTGAAGAAGATAAACTTTCCAAGTCAACAAAACAGGCTATTCGAACAGCACGGAATAAGGGGGTAGAGATTCAATTTGGTGGAACTGAATTATTGGAGTCTTTTTCCTTTTTGATGAAAAAAACCGAGAAGCGGAAAGAGATTCATTTGAGGAATGAAGCCTATTATAAAAAGTTGTTAGATAATTTTAAGGACAAGGCCTATATCACCTTGGCAACCTTGGATGTTTCTAAACGTTCGCAAGAATTAGAAGAACAGTTAGCGAAAAACAGAGCCTTGGAAGAGACCTTTACTGAGTCGACTCGAACTTCAAAAGTAGAAGCGCAGAAGAAGGAAAAAGAACGTTTGTTAGAGGAATTGACCTTCTTGCAGGAATATATAGATGCAGGTCAAGCAAGAGTTCCTTTAGCGGCTACCTTGACTTTAGAATTCGGACAAACTTCTGTCAATCTATACGCAGGAATGGATGAAGATTTTAGACGATATAAAGCCCCTATTTTGACTTGGTATGAGACAGCTCAATATTCCTTTGAACGTGGCATTTTATGGCAAAATTTAGGAGGCGTCGAGAATGCTTTAGATGGTGGACTCTATCGTTTTAAAGCTAATTTTAATCCAACGATTGAAGAATACTTGGGTGAATTTACAATGCCTACCCATCCTCTCTATCCTCTGTTAAGACTTGCTCTTGATTTCCGTAAAACATTAAGAAAAAAACATAGAAAGTAAGTATATGGCACTAACTACACTCATGAAAGAAGAGTTTCAGGCTTATTCTGATCAGGTTTCTTCTCGTTCCTTTATGCAATCTGTTCAGATGGGGGACTTGTTAGAAAAAAGAGGGGCTCGAATTGTTTATCTTGCTTTGAAACAAGAAGGAGAGATTCAAGTTGCAGCTCTGGTTTATAGCTTGCCCATGCTGGGTGGTCTGCATATGGAGCTCAATTCGGGGCCGATTTATACCCAACAAGATGCTCTTCCAGTTTTTTATGCGGAGTTAAAAGAATATGCCAAGCAAAATGGTGTATTAGAGTTGCTTGTAAAACCTTATGAAACTTATCAAACTTTTGATAGTGAAGGTAATCCAATAGATGCTGAGAAAAAAAGTATTATTCAAGGTTTAACTGATTTAGGTTATCAATTTGATGGATTGACGACAGGGTATCCTAATGGAGAAGTCAGCTGGCATTACATCAAAGATTTGCAAGATTATGATGCTGTTTCCTTATTGAAATCTTTTAATAAAAATAGTATTCGCAACATTCAATCAGCTTTTGATTTTAATCTTCTTGTTCGAAATGCAGAACGGGAAGAAATTCCAATATTCAAAAAAATTATCGAAGAAACAGGTAAAAGACAAGGTTTTGAGGATAAGAATTTAGATTATTACATTAAATTGTATGATATGTTTGGAGATAGGGCGGATTTTCTAATTGCTGAAGTCAATCCGCAACAGTCTATAGATGCTTTAAATGTGAAGATGGCTAGTCTTGACAAGAAGTCGAAACAATTTCACCAGCAATACCAAGCTTTGCAAAAGAAAAAAGATTTTCTAACTAGTTTGGATAGTGAGTCTAGCAATGTTGCTCTAGCTTGTGCTTTAATAATCTACACAAATACAGAGGCAACCTACTTATTTGGGGGGTCGTACGCAGAGTATCAGAAGTTCTCAGCTCCATTTTTACTTCAATATCATGCGATGAAGCAGACAATGCAACGAAATATCCATCAATACAACTTCCTAGGTATTCAAGGGATTTTTGATGGTAGTGATGGTGTTTTACGTTTTAAACAAAATTTTAATGGTTATATTGTACGTAAAGCAGGAACTTTCCGTTATTATCCATCTCCCATAAAATATAAAGCTATTCAGTTACTTAAAAAAATATTAGGACGCTAAGATAAGAAAATCGGTCTTTAGCTTTCTTTCAGCTTGTTTTAGTAAAATAGTCTTCATTTGCTAGAAAGGTGGAGGGACATGCGCTGGATTTTTCGTTTGATAGGGGCTTTCTTTTCTTTTGTGTGGCGTTTGTTTTGGCGCCTGGTTTGGATAGTCGTGCTCTTATGTGCTCTTGCTTTCGGTCTTCTCTGGTATCTGAACGGTGATTTTCAAGGAGCGCTAAAGCAAGCAGAGCGGTCAGTAAAAATTGGTCAACAAAGTATCGACCAATGGGAAAAAACAGGGCAACTGCCTAAGTTGAACCAGACAGATAGCCACCAACACTCTGAAGGAAGGTGGCCGCAGGCTTCTGCTCGTATTTACCTAGATCCGCAGATGGATTCACGCTTTCAAGAAGCTTATGTAGAAGCGATTCAGAATTGGAATCAAACGGGTGCTTTTAATTTTGAAATCGTGACTGAGGCCAGCAAGGCAGATATCTTGGCTACGGAGATGAATGACGGAGGTACTCCTGTGGCAGGAGAGGCAGAAAGTCAGACCAATCTCTTGACGGGGCAATTCTTGTCTGTCACGGTACGGTTGAATCACTATTATCTGTCCAATCCTAACTATGGCTATTCCTATGAGCGCATTGTCCATACGGCAGAACATGAGTTGGGTCATGCGATTGGCTTGGACCATACAGATGAAAAGTCTGTCATGCAACCTGCGGGTTCCTTTTATGGTATCCAGGAAGTGGATGTTGCAAACCTTCGAAAAATATATGAGACTAGTGAGTAGGGAACAATCTTTCCCTACTTTTTTGCTATAATGGAACTATGAATAACTTGATTAAATCAAAACTAGAACTCTTGCCGACCAGCCCTGGTTGCTACATTCACAAGGATAAAAACGGTACCATTATCTATGTAGGAAAGGCTAAAAATCTGCGTAATCGCGTGAGGTCTTATTTCCGTGGAAGTCATGATACCAAAACAGAGGCCTTGGTGTCTGAAATTGTAGATTTTGAATTTATCGTTACTGAGTCTAATATTGAGGCACTTCTCCTAGAAATCAACCTGATCAAGGAAAACAAGCCCAAGTACAATATCATGCTCAAGGATGATAAGTCCTATCCTTTCATCAAAATCACCAATGAGCGCTATCCTCGCTTGATTATCACCCGACAGGTCAAAAAGGACGGAGGTCTCTACTTTGGACCTTATCCAGATGTGGGAGCAGCCAATGAAATCAAGCGGTTGTTGGATCGGATTTTCCCTTTTCGCAAGTGTACCAATCCACCGTCTAAGGTTTGCTTTTATTACCATATCGGCCAGTGTATGGCCCACACCATATGTAATAAAGATGAGGCTTATTTCAAGTCCATGGCTCAGGAGGTTTCTGATTTTCTGAAAGGGCAGGATAACAAAATCATTGATGACCTAAAGGGAAAAATGGCAGCGGCAGCTCAGACTATGGAATTTGAACGTGCGGCGGAATACCGTGACCTAATTCAGGCCATTGGAACGCTTCGAACCAAGCAACGGGTTATGGCCAAGGATCTCCAAAATCGGGATGTCTTTGGCTACTATGTGGACAAGGGCTGGATGTGTGTCCAGGTTTTCTTTGTCCGTCAGGGAAAACTCATTGAGCGGGATGTCAATCTCTTTCCCTATTACAATGATCCGGATGAGGACTTTCTAACCTATGTAGGACAATTCTATCAAGAAAAATCTCATCTAGTTCCCAATGAGGTGCTGATTCCGCAGGATATTGACGAAGAAGCTGTCAAGGCTTTGGTAGACACCAAGATTGTCAAACCCCAGCGTGGAGAGAAAAAGCAACTGGTCAATTTGGCTATAAAGAATGCTCGTGTTAGTCTGGAACAGAAGTTCAATCTGCTAGAGAAATCAGTCGAAAAGACCCAAGGAGCTATTGAAAATCTAGGAAGTTTGCTCCAAATCCCGACCCCAGTCCGTATCGAGTCCTTCGATAACTCCAACATCATGGGGACTAGCCCTGTTTCGGCTATGGTGGTCTTTGTCAACGGCAAACCAAGTAAAAAAGATTATCGTAAGTACAAAATCAAGACTGTGGTTGGACCAGACGACTATGCTAGTATGCGTGAGGTTATCCGTAGACGCTATGGTCGAGTTCAACGTGAGGGTTTGACGCCGCCAGATTTGATTGTGATTGATGGGGGACAAGGTCAAGTCAATATTGCTAAACAAGTCATCCAAGATGAACTAGGCTTGGATATTCCAATTGCTGGGCTGCAAAAGAATGATAAGCACCAAACTCATGAATTGCTCTTTGGAGATCCGCTTGAGGTGGTGGAGTTGTCTCGCAATTCTCAGGAATTTTTCCTTCTCCAACGCATCCAAGATGAGGTGCACCGCTTTGCTATCACTTTCCATCGCCAACTGCGCTCTAAGAACTCCTTTTCATCACAATTGGATGGAATTGAAGGGCTGGGACCTAAACGCAAGCAAAATCTTATGAAGCATTTCAAGTCTCTGACCAAAATCAAGGAAGCCAGTGTGGATGAGATTGTCGAAGTTGGAGTACCAAGAGCAGTAGCAGAGGCTGTGCAGAGGAAGTTGAACCCGCAGGAAGCAGAAGCCTTAGCTCAAGTTGCGGAAGAACAAGTAGATTATCAAACAGAAGGAGAACACAATGAATTATAAAATCGCAATTTTATCAGATATTCATGGAAATACGACAGCTTTAGAAGCAGTGATTGCAGATGCTAAAAATCAAGGAGTCAGTGAATACTGGCTTCTGGGAGATATTTTTCTTCCCGGTCCAGGTGCAAGTGACTTGGTAGCCCTGCTAAAGGACCTTCCTATCACAGCCAGTGTTCGAGGCAATTGGGATGATTGTGTCCTTGAGGCCTTGGATGGTGAATACGGTTTGGAAGATCCACAAGAAATCCAGTCAATGCGAATGACTCAGTTTTTGATGGAGCGAATGGATCCTGCAACGATTGTCTGGCTACGAAGCTTGCCTTTGCTGGAAAAGAAAGAAGTTGAGGGGCTGCGCTTTTCTATCTCTCATAATTTACCTGACAAAAACTATGGTGGGGATCTACTGGTTGGGAATGATACAGAAAAATTTGACCAACTGCTAGATGAGGAAACGGACGTGGCAGTCTATGGTCATGTCCACAAGCAGTTGCTTCGTTACGGCAGTCAAGGGCAACAAATCATCAATCCAGGGTCGATTGGCATGCCCTATTTTAATTGGGAGGCGTTAAAAAATCACCGTGCCCAGTATGCCGTGATAGAAGTTGAAGATGGGGAATTGGTAAATATCCTATTTCGTAAAGTTGCTTATGACTATGAAGCGGAGTTGGAGTTGGCCAAATTCAAGGGGCTTCCTTTTATCGAAATGTATGAAGAGCTACGACGAGAAGACAACTATCAGGGGCACAATCTGGAACTATTAGCAAGCTTAATAGAAAAGCATGGGTATGTAGAAGATGTGAAGAATTTCTTGGAGGCTATAAAGTCAGAATATAAGATAGACTAGTTTCTTTAAGTAACTGAAAATTAATTGGAACTGGATGAGGGGATTCCTGATTTAAATGATTTTCTTCATTCAGTTGCTTATCCTTGTTCCAGTTTGTCTCTACGAAAAATCTCTGCAACCTCTTTCAAATTATGGTAGAATGGAAGCAGTAGAATTAGAAAAGGAAATCGATTATGAAATTTCTTGAATTAAACAAAAAACGTCATGCGCCTAAGCATTTCACTGATAAGCCGGTTGATCCAAAAGATGTGCGTACGGCTATCGAAATTGCAACCTTGGCACCAAGTGCCCACAACAGCCAGCCATGGAAATTTGTAGTGGTGCGTGAGAAAAATGCCGAACTAGCAAAATTGGCTTACGGTTCAAACTTTGAACAGGTATCATCAGCGCCTGTAACTATTGCCTTGTTTACAGACACAGATTTGGCTAAACGTGCTCGTAAGATCGCTCGTGTTGGTGGTGCTAATAACTTTTCTGAAGAGCAACTTCAATACTTTATGAAAAATTTACCTGCGGAATTTGCCCGTTACAGTGAGCAACAAGTCAGCGACTACCTAGCCCTCAATGCAGGTTTGGTTGCTATGAACTTGGTTCTCGCTCTTACAGACCAAGGAATCGGATCAAATCTGATTCTTGGTTTTGACAAATCAAAAGTCAACGAAGTTTTGAAAATCGAAGACCGCTTCCGCCCAGAACTCTTGATTACAGTGGGTTACACAGACGAAAAATTGGAACCAAGCTACCGCTTGCCAGTAGATGAAATCATCGAGAAAAGATAGAAAGAAGAAAAAATGACAGCAATTGATTTTACAGCAGAAGTAGAAAAACGCAAAGAAGACCTCTTGGCTGACTTGTTTAGCCTTTTGGAAATCAACTCAGAACGTGATGACAGCAAGGTTGATGCTGAACATCCATTTGGACCTGGTCCAGTAAAAGCCTTGGAAAAATTCCTTGAAATCGCAGACCGTGATGGCTATCCAACTAAAAATGTTGACAACTACGCAGGACATTTTGAGTTTGGTGATGGAGAAGAAGTTCTCGGTATCTTTGCCCACATGGACGTGGTTCCAGCTGGTAGCGGTTGGGACACAGACCCTTACACACCAACTATCAAAGACGGTCGTCTTTATGCGCGTGGAGCTTCTGACGATAAGGGTCCTACAACAGCTTGTTACTATGGTTTGAAAATCATCAAAGAATTGGGTCTTCCAACTTCTAAGAAAGTTCGTTTCATCGTCGGAACAGACGAAGAATCAGGTTGGGCAGATATGGACTACTACTTCGAGCACGTAGGACTTGCGAAGCCAGACTTCGGTTTCTCTCCAGACGCTGAATTCCCTATCATCAATGGTGAAAAAGGAAATATCACGGAATACCTCCACTTTGCAGGTGAAAATGCAGGTGTTGCCCGTCTTCACAGCTTCACAGGTGGTTTGCGTGAAAATATGGTACCTGAATCAGCAACAGCAGTCGTTTCAGGTGATTTGGCTGACTTGCAAGCTAAACTAGACACCTTTGTTGCAGAACACAAACTCAGAGGAGAAATTCAAGAAGAAGCTGGCCAATACAAGGTGACCATCATTGGTAAATCTGCCCATGGTGCCATGCCTGCTTCAGGTGTCAATGGCGCGACTTACCTAGCTCTCTTCCTCAGCCAGTTTGACTTTGCTGGTCCAGCCAAAGACTACCTTGACATCGCTGGTAAAATTCTCTTGAACGACCATGAGGGTGAAAATCTCAAGATTGCTCATGTGGATGAAAAGATGGGTGCTCTTTCTATGAATGCTGGTGTATTCCGTTTTGATGAAACAAGTTCTGACAATACCATTGCCCTTAACATCCGCTATCCAAAAGGAACAAGTCCAGAACAAATCAAGTCAATCCTTGAAAACTTGCCAGTTGCTTCTGTTAGCCTTTCTGAGCACGGTCACACGCCTCACTATGTGCCAATGGAAGATCCACTTGTGCAAACCTTGTTGAATGTTTATGAAAAACAAACTGGTCTTAAAGGTCACGAGCAAGTTATCGGTGGTGGAACCTTTGGTCGCTTGCTAGAACGAGGTGTTGCCTATGGTGCCATGTTCCCAGACTCAATTGACACCATGCACCAAGCCAATGAATTTATCGCCTTGGATGATCTCTTCCGAGCAGCAGCAATCTATGCCGAAGCTATTTATGAATTGATCAAATAAAACGATAGAAGTCTGAGATTGTATGCTTAGACTTCTTTTTGGAGGGAAAGTAGATGTCTCAAATCGAAAGAATCAAGCAGGCTATTATGGCAGATCCGCAGAATGTCAGCTATACAGAGCGTGGCATTGAGCCTCTCTTTGCAGCGCCAAAGACTGCTCGCATCAATATCATCGGTCAGGCACCTGGACTTAAAACCCAAGAAGCAGGCCTTTACTGGAAAGATAAGAGTGGTGACCGTCTGAGAGACTGGCTAGGTGTGGATGAAGATACTTTTTACAATTCAGGATATTTTGCTGTTTTGCCTATGGATTTCTACTTTCCAGGGCATGGCAAGTCAGGTGATTTACCACCTCGAGCAGGATTTGCCGAAAAATGGCATCCACAGCTCTTGCAAGAATTACCAGATATCCAATTGACCCTCTTGATTGGCCAATATGCCCAAGCCTACTATTTACAGGAGAAAGTCAGTGGCAAAGTGACAGAACGGGTAAAACATTACCAGAACTACTTGCCAACCTATTTTCCATTAGTTCACCCCTCGCCTAGAAATCAAATCTGGATGGCCAAAAATCCTTGGTTTGAGTCAGAAGTGGTGCCAGATTTGAAAAAAAGAATTAAAACCATTTTATAGTCAATGAAAATCAAAGAGCAAACTAGGAAGCTAGCCGCAGGCTGCTCAAAGTACAGCTTTGAGGTTGTGGATGGAACTGACGAAGTCAGCTCAAAACACTGTTTTGAGGTTGTGGATAAAACTGACGAAGTCAGTTACATATACGCACGGTAAGGCGACGCTGACGTGGTTTGAAGAGATTTTCGAAGAGTATTAGGAGAAAAAGAATGAAAGAAATAGCCTTTGACGCATTTTACCAGCTTTACCAAAACGACCAACTTTCTCTAGTGGACGTGAGAGAAGTGGATGAGTTTGAAGCTCTTCATTTAGAAGGTGCTCAGAATCTTCCTCTGAGTCAATTAGCTGATACTTATGATCAATTGGACAAGGAACAGTTACATTATGTCATTTGTAAAGCTGGAATGAGATCAGCGCGTGCTTGCCAATTTTTAGCTGAACAAGGCTATGAAGTCGTTAATGTTCAAGGTGGTATGACTGCCTTTGAAGAACTCTAAACGTAAGAATTTTCTCCTACTTGGTGTGGTCTGGGTAGGAGAGTTTTATTTTTAGATAATTCATACTTTTTAGAATTTTAAAAACATTTAACATTTTGTCTCGTGTTACTTTTTTCAGACTCCCAATCGTGGTATACTAGGTCAGTATTTTATAAATATGAAGGAGATTTTCATGGCTAAAAAAGGTGCCCTAACAGGTTTGCTCCTGTTTGGAATATTTTTTGGTGCGGGAAACTTGATTTTTCCGCCTTCTCTAGGTGCTCTATCTGGAGAACATTTTCTTCCTGCCATCGCAGGTTTTGTCTTTTCAGGTGTCGGTATCGCCGTCTTGACCCTTATTATTGGAACGTTAAATCCTAAAGGATATATTCACGAGATTTCAACAAAGATAGCGCCTTGGTTTGCGACTCTGTACCTCGTAGTTCTCTATTTGTCAATTGGTCCATTCTTTGCTATCCCACGTACTGCTACAACGGCTTACGAAGTAGGGATTAGCCCCCTTCTGTCGGATGCAAATAAAGGTCTAGGCTTGATTGTCTTTACCCTTCTTTACTTTGCAGCAGCGTATCTAATCTCGCTCAATCCATCAAAAATCTTAGACCGTATCGGTCGTGTTTTAACACCAGTCTTTGCAATCTTGATTGTCATCTTGGTTGTTCTAGGAGCTATCAAATACGGTGGAACAAGTCCTCAAGCTGCATCAGCTGCTTATCAAGCTTCTGCTTTTGGTACAGGTTTCCTCGAAGGTTACAATACCTTGGATGCTCTTGCTTCCGTTGCCTTTAGTGTAATTGCAGTTCAAACCTTGAAACAACTTGGATTTTCAAGTAAGAAAGAATACATTTCAACCATTTGGGTTGTTGGTATCGTTGTTGCCCTTGCTTTCAGCGCCCTTTACATCGGTTTAGGTTTCCTTGGAAATCATTTCCCAGTACCAGCTGAAGCGATGAAGGGTGGAACGCCAGGTGTTTACATCTTGTCACAAGCTACTCAAGAAATCTTTGGCTCAACAGCTCAACTCTTCCTCGCAGCTATGGTTACCGTAACCTGCTTCACAACAACAGTTGGTTTGATTGTGTCAACAGCTGAGTTCTTTAATGAACGCTTCCCACAAATCAGCTACAAGGTTTATGCGACAGCCTTTACCTTGATTGGATTTGCCATCGCAAATTTGGGTCTTGATGCGATTATCAAGTACTCCATTCCAGTACTGGTTATCTTGTACCCAATCACGATTGCCATCGTTATGATTGTCATTGTCAACAAATTTGTTGCCCTTTCAAAACCAGGTATGCAGTTGACAATCGCTGTGGTTACAGCTATTGCCATTGCAAGCGTACTAGGAAGCTCGTTTAAGGTTGAGTTTCTTGCAAATCTTGTCAACGCTCTTCCTTTTGCTAAGGCATCTCTCCCATGGTTGGTGCCTGCTATCGTTGGAATCTTGCTCTCACTGGTTCTACCAAACAAGCAAGAAAGCGATGTTTTTGAAATGGAATAATCACTAAAATCACTTTTGTAGCAAGTCTACAGGAGTGATTTTCTTTTTTTATCCGATGATAAATGTGTTATAATAGGTAGCAAAAGAGGTGAAGAAATGAATCAAACAGTAGAATATATCAAAGAACTGACAGCCATTGCGTCGCCAACGGGCTTCACTCGTGAGATTTCGGACTATTTAGTCAAGACTCTAGAAGGTTTTGGTTACCAGCCGGTTCGTACAGCTAAGGGTGGTGTCAATGTAACCATTAAAGGTAAAAACGATGAGCAACAACGATATGTGACTGCCCATGTAGATACGCTTGGTGCTATTGTCCGTGCTGTCAAAGCAGACGGCCGTCTCAAAATGGACCGTATCGGTGGTTTCCCTTGGAACATGATTGAAGGAGAAAACTGTATCGTTCATGTGGCTAGTACAGGTGAAAAAGTATCAGGAACCATCCTTATCCACCAAACTTCTTGCCATGTTTATAAGGATGCAGGAACTGCAGAACGCACGCAGGACAATATGGAAGTGCGTTTGGACACAAAAGTAAGGAGTGAAAAAGAAACTCGTGCCTTGGGGATTGAGGTCGGTGATTTTATCAGTTTTGACCCCCGAACTGTCGTGACAGAGACAGGTTTTATCAAGTCTCGTCATTTGGACGATAAGGTCAGTGCAGCGATTTTGCTTAACCTACTTCGTATATATAAGGAAGAGAAGATTGAGTTGCCTGTAACAACCCATTTTGCTTTTTCAGTCTTTGAAGAAGTGGGCCACGGTGCTAATTCTAATATTTCTGCTCAGGTAGTCGAATATCTGGCTGTGGATATGGGAGCTATGGGAGATGACCAGCAAACAGATGAGTACACAGTTTCTATCTGTGTCAAGGATGCTTCAGGACCTTATCACTATGACTTCCGTCAACATTTAGTTGCCTTGGCGAAAGAACAAGATATTCCATTTAAACTGGATATCTATCCGTTTTACGGTTCGGACGCTTCAGCGGCTATGTCTGCAGGTGCAGAAGTCAAACATGCCCTTCTAGGTGCTGGTATCGAGTCTAGCCATTCTTATGAGCGCACTCATATTGATTCTGTGGTTGCAACAGAACGTATGGTTGATGCTTATCTTAAGAGCGCATTGGTAGACTAATATGTGCCTTATTTGCCAGAGAATTGAGCTCATCAAGAAGGGAGAAAATCCCTATTTTGTCAAAGAGTTGGAAACAGGCTATCTTGTCATTGGAGATCACCAGTATTTCACAGGCTATAGTCTCTTTCTAGCTAAGGAGCATGTCACGGAATTGCACCATTTAGAAAAGGAAATGAGACTCCATTTTCTAGAAGAAATGAGTGTGGTCCAAGAGGCGGTTGCTGAGGCCTTTGCTGCTGAGAAAATGAATATCGAACTGCTAGGAAATGGCGATGCCCATCTTCATTGGCATCTGTTTCCTAGACGAACAGGTGATATGAATGGTCACGGTCTCAATGGACGTGGTCCAGTTTGGTGGGTTCCTTTTGAAGAAATGACAGCAGAAACCTGCCAAGCAAATCCGGATGAGATTAAACAATTAGTTAAACGTTTATCGATAGAAGTAGATAAACTATTAGAAATAAAGGAGTAGAAATGAAAAAAAGATACCTTGTCTTGACAACCTTGCTAGCCTTGAGTCTAGCAGCTTGTTCACAAGAAAAAGCAAAAAATGAAGATGGAGCAGCTAAGACAGAGCAAACAGCCAAGGCTGATGGAACAGTTGGAAGTAAGTCTCAAGGAGCTGCCCAGAAAAAAGCAGAAGTGGTTAACAAAGGAGACTACTACAGCATCCAAGGAAAATACGATGAAATCATCGTAGCAAATAAACATTATCCTTTGTCGAAAGACTACAATCCAGGGGAAAATCCAACAGCCAAGGCTGAGTTGGTCAAACTCATCAAAGCTATGCAAGAGGCAGGTTTCCCCATTAGCGACCATTACAGTGGCTTTAGAAGTTATGAAACTCAGACAAAGCTCTACCAAGATTATGTCAACCAAGATGGGAAGGCAGCTGCTGACCGTTACTCTGCTCGTCCCGGTTACAGTGAACACCAAACTGGCTTGGCCTTTGATGTTATTGGGACTGATGGTGATTTAGTAACAGAAGAAAAAGCGGCTCAATGGCTCTTGGACCATGCGGCTGATTATGGCTTTGTTGTCCGTTATCTCAAAGGTAAGGAAAAAGAAACCGGTTATATGGCTGAAGAATGGCACCTTCGTTATGTCGGAAAAGAAGCAAAAGAAATTGCAGAGAGTGGTCTCAGTTTGGAAGAATACTACGGCTTTGAAGGCGGAGATTACGTCGATTAAAAAAATAAACTTTTCTCTTGCAATTCTAGATAAATAGTGTATAATAGATGGGTATGTGTAAAGCATACTTGTGGGAGGTAAAAATCTTTAATTACCGCCAAAACCACAAAGGAGGATTTAAAAATGGCTAAAAAAGTCGAAAAACTTGTAAAATTGCAAATCCCTGCTGGTAAAGCTACACCAGCTCCACCGGTTGGACCTGCTCTTGGTCAAGCTGGTATCAACATCATGGGATTCACAAAAGAGTTCAACGCTCGTACAGCTGACCAAGCTGGTATGATCATTCCAGTTGTTATCTCAGTTTACGAAGATAAATCATTTACTTTCATCACTAAAACACCACCAGCTGCTGTTCTTTTGAAAAAAGCTGCAGGTGTTGAAAAAGGATCAGGTACACCTAACAAAACTAAAGTTGCTACAGTTACTCGTGCACAAGTACAAGAAATTGCAGAAACTAAGATGCCAGATTTGAACGCAGCAAACGTAGAGTCTGCAATGCGTATGATCGAAGGTACTGCTCGTTCTATGGGATTCACTGTTGTTGACTAATCAATAACACAGTAGAAAATCTCACAGCAGTCTATTAGTTGCTTTTCATACTAGGCAAGTGACTGAAACTTGTACTTGGGTACAGCAAGGGAGCTTAACGAAGTAGGAAAAGAAAAATAATAGACTGAAAACCCGCAAGACTTCATCATTTCGAGGAGTGACGTGGGAGATGAAAATCGATTGAACCACTTACAAGGAGAATAGAAAATGGCTAAAAAAAGCAAACAACTTCGTGCTGCTCTTGAGAAAATCGACAGCACAAAAGCATACAGCGTAGAAGAAGCTGTAGCACTTGCAAAAGAAACTAACTTTGCAAAATTTGACGCAACTGTAGAAGTTGCTTACAACTTGAACATCGACGTTAAAAAAGCTGACCAACAAATCCGTGGAGCAATGGTATTGCCAAACGGTACTGGTAAAACTTCACGCGTTCTTGTTTTCGCACGTGGTGCAAAAGCTGAAGAAGCAAAAGCTGCTGGTGCAGACTTTGTTGGTGAAGATGACCTTGTTGCTAAAATCAACGATGGTTGGTTGGACTTCGACGTAGTTATCGCTACACCTGACATGATGGCTCTTGTTGGACGTCTTGGACGTGTTCTTGGACCACGTAACTTGATGCCAAACCCTAAAACTGGTACTGTAACTATGGATGTTGCTAAAGCAGTTGAAGAGTCTAAAGGTGGTAAAATCACTTACCGTGCAGACCGTGCAGGTAACGTTCAAGCTATCATCGGTAAAGTATCATTTGAAGCTGAAAAATTGGTTGAAAACTTCAAAGCTTTCAACGAAACAATCCAAAAAGCAAAACCAGCTACAGCTAAAGGAACTTACGTAACAAACTTGACTATCACAACTACTCAAGGTGTTGGTATCAAAGTTGACGTAAACTCACTTTAATCAGTAGTTTATATCAGAGAACGAGTACGAAAGTGCTCGTTTTTTTGTCTTTAGTTATTGATTCTAAAGAATCGATGTGGCTTCATTCGTTTTTTCTTTTATGACTTATGAGAAAAATTTAGAGAAAGTTTTGTATTCTATTATTGAAATTGTTGAGGTTACGGGATAAAATCCGAACGATTTTTTATAGAGGTATTAATGGTAGATGTATAGATAAGTGTATAGATTCTTAAAAATATTAACACAAGCTTATAAAACGGCCGTAAATATAATATTTAGGTTATAAAAATAATAAGAACATAAAATGTTCAATTAAAAGATAAAAGTAAAAAACCGTACGTTACATTCAGATTTTTGTTTTAAAACTCATTAAATAAAAATATTATTTAATGAGTTTTAAAAAAATAAAATAAAAAGCGAAAGATTTATAAGAGATTTGACGATTCAAAATAAAAAGTGCTTGCAAAATATTTGAAAATATGGTATTATAATTATGCATGTTAATTGTGGATGATAAAAATTCCTCTTTTAAGTTTTAAGAGAGGAATTTTTATTTTTATCTATATATTAAATTTTAAAATCCCATATTATATATAAAGTAAGATAAAGTTTATATTTTATCCATAATAGATATAATATAGCTATAAATACTTATATAATGTAAATTTAAATATTATTACCAGATGAAACAATATAATAACATATAAAATATAGAAATAAGATTTCATTTTATACAATATCAGGATAAGGACTTTATTTGTATGAAATAAGATAAAATATCAATAAAAATATTTGTTTTATAAAGATAAAGTCACTATATAAGTAATAATTTAAACAATTATTTATTTGTTATCATATTTATTGCTAAAAAAACTTAAAAATGATAAAATGGCTTTGAATATTGATGGTGTTTGCTGGTACTATCTAAAAGATGGTCCTCTAAGTATTTTAGAAAATATAAAGTGGTCTTTTTATGTATCATCTTGGCTATTAATATCGCTAATAATCAGACTATTTTATGGAGGATATTTGTCAAAAATGAAGGACAAGCAGAAAGATTTTCGAACGGAAAAGTACATTCGTTACGGTATTCGTAAGTATAGTTTCGGTGCAGCATCAGTAGCTATTGCAGCTGGATTGATGTTTCTTGGTAACGGCGCAGTATCTGCGACGGAAGTACAAGGTGCGGAAACTGGAGTAGCAGCAACTTCAGCTAAAAAAGATAATCAGAATACTGCAGAAGTAAAACCAGAAACTGAAAAAACTGCAGAAGCAAAACCTGAAGTGAAAGCAGAAGAGGCTAAAAAAGTCAACAAGGCAATACTGGAAGCAAGTATCGCGACTTTAGAATCTAAACTTGCAACTGCAAAATATGCGGATGCTACAGTAGTAAATTCAGCTAAGGAAGTATTGGCAACAGCTAAAGCAGCTCTTGCTAAGGCAGAGGCTAGCCAAGCCGATGTAGATGCACAAGCAGCAACTGTATCAGCATTAAGTACTGTAGTTACTGAGTCAAATACTGCTGGTTTCGATAAGAAAGAAGCAGCTGAAAAAGAAGCAGCAAAAGCTGAAGCAGAAAAAACTGCAACTCCAGTTGAAAAAGCTCTTTCAGTAGCTACAACAACTCTGACGCAAGTATCGTCAGAAGCTGAAGTAACTAACAAATTGGCTGAAACTGAACTTGCTAAGGCAGATGTCAAAGAAGAAAACAAGGCAGCAGTTACTGCAGCAGTCGCTAAAAACCAAGCAGTTCTTACTGAAACTAAGGCTCTTCTTGCTGATAAGAGTGTTACAAAAGAGCAAGTAGATGCACAATTGGAACGCCTTAACGAATCAATCCTTGCAGTTTATAATGAATTGAAAAACGCAGGAATCGGCCGTGATGGTAGATACGGAGTTGCTCTTTCAGCTAATGAAGGCTATACAGCTAACTCTACAGCTTTAAGAAAAGAAAATGGCGAGTTTGATGGTTCGACTGGTAAATCTTACAAAGTACTAGACGGTAACGACAAATATAAAATTTATGTTCATGGATATCAATCAGACAATACAGATGTGCCTGCGGCTAATAGTGGACAAGCAGGGATAAGTGGTCGTACTGATATTCCTTTATCAAAAACAGAAGCTCAGAAACTTGGTCGTGAAGCTGCTCTATGGAAAGGGAAACTTCGTGCTACAGGAAAAACTAATGGGAATACAATATGGGGTGCGGGTGGATCTTATGAATATTTAGCGACAGAAATTTATGGATACACATATGAACAAGGCAATCACTACGTGTATATCACTGATGCTAAAAAACGTTTCACTTTATCACCAGAAGCAGAAGCTGCGGGATATAAAATTAAAGATATCAAACTAAGTAACTTAGTTCCTGGTACGGGATATAATGAAAAAACAGATACTGTAGAAGGATACGTAGCATCTACTCTTCAAAATGGTGTTTATGATATGCGTTATATCGTCACTGTTGAAAAAGACGGTCAAACTCAAGATATTACTTTCCGTGACTTAACAGCTGGATGGGTTGGATGGCAAGACTCAACAGCTCCATTAATTAAAGGTAAATCTACAATGGTCACAATTGGAGATGAAGTGAACCATAATATTAAATATGTTGATAACGATGGAATGAGTCGTGATGAAAGAACTGGTTATGTATACAGAAGTAATGGAGAAAAAGTTGTTGCCGGTTCAAAAACGGCTCCTGGAGGCACGAATGGAGCAACTTTTACTGCAGTTGATGGATCTAAAGTAAATACCGAGAACGGACCACAAACTGTCACAGCCCACACAGCCTTAAATGGTAATTTTACGGGAAGTAAAACTTCGATAAATGATGTTGTACCAGGATTAAATTATGATCCAAAAACTGGAAATATTACAGGAACAGCGTCAGAAGCTGGAATTTATACAGCAAATGTTTACGCCAAAGACTATAATAATACAACCAATGCGAAAAATCAGGATTGGAATATGTATGGTCAAGAAGCTCATGAAAATATTACGATTGCAGTAGCTCCAAAAATTACTGTATCTAATGTTGAAGCGTATGCAACAAAAGTTCCAGTATCTGTTTCTAACGGTGCTAATAAAGCAGAAATCACAATGCCAGATGGAACAGTTACAAAATTAGTTGTAAAAGACGGTAAATGGACTGTAGCTGCAGGAACTACTAATACAGCTGTAAAAGAAGGAGATCAACTTGGAGATGCTTCGGCAACAGCAGCGTCTAAAATTAATATTCCTGTTACTTCAGACTCTACACAATATGTTGGAGTAGATAGTATTGTAGCGAAAGCAACAACTGATAAAGTTCGTGCAGACTTACAACGTGAAGTTGTGAAAGTGAAAGATGCAAATAATAAAGAATATACAGCTACATTTAATAGTGCAACTGGTAAATATACGCTTCCAAATGAAGACGCATATGTCTTAAAAGACAATGGAGATGGAACTACAACATTAACAGAACGTCGTGTTTATACAGATGCAAAAGCAGATGGTAGTGTTGACTATATTGTATACGAATTCACTCGTACATGGAATGCAACATCTTCAGCAGCTACTTTAACAGAAAAAGTTGCAGAAATTCGTAAGAATGGTGAAGTAACAGCCGTAGGAGATGTAACTCGTACAGTTACTGCATTACCAAAAGCGCAAACAGCTGATACAAAAGGAGTTACGGTTACTGTAACTTATGATTCAGCAACAAATACATGGACTGCTTCTGATGGGTCTACAGTTACTGCTGAAAAATCAAATGCTGGATGGAAGATTTCTACAGATTCAGGATTTAAAGGATATGTAGCTTTCCGTGAAGCAACAGGAACAGACGTAGCTTCTATTCAAAATGATAAACCAACTGGAACTTCAACAAGTTATTCAGATACTCAAGGGAATTCTGTAGACTTATTGAAATCACCAAAAGCAAATGTAGCATTTGAAGATAAAATTGACGATGAGTCAGATGATGCTCAATCTGAGACAATTAAAACTAAATTGACAGTAACTTCACCAAGTGGAGCTAAAAAAGAATTTAATTTAGCAGAAGCAGAAGAAAAAGCATATATTCAAGCACAACGTACTGCAGCAGAAAAAACAAAAGCAGCAGCAGAAGCGATTGCGAACGCTCAAGGAGCAAATAATGAATTAGCGAAAATTCAAGAATTAGTAGACCGTCAAGATAGAATTGTAGAAGATGCTCAAAAAGCTTTAGACGATTTAAATCTTCGTACAATTTCACCAACAGCGAGAGATTTAGCTGAGAAGAAATTAAATGCGGCAAAAGAACAACAAGCATCACTAAAAGCAGAATTAGATAAAGCGGCAGCAGCATTACCTGATGTAGAAGCAAAAGTGAAATCAGCTCGTGATGAAGCTCTTGCAGCTGAAAAAGCTGTAGAAACAGCTCGTGAAGCATTGAAAACAGCAGCTGAGAAAAACTTAGCAAACCCAGAAATCGCAGCATATACATTAGGTGAATATGGAAGTTATAAAGTAATAGTAAGATCTGTTGACTCAAATGGTGTTGTAACAACTCCAACAGTAGGAAAAACAGATTCAGGAGAAGTTACAGAAGATGCAGTTGCAGAAACAACTTACTACATTGTAGTTTCTAAACCTGAAAAATCTGCTGGAGCAGAAGGACAAAAACAAACTGATTCAATGGAAACAGGATTCAAGACTGGTTTACCAAATAATGCAGAAGTATCTGACTACAAACTAGTTGACCCATTATCTGGTAAAAAAGTAAGTTCTGTAACTACTGATGAAGGTACTTATGAAATTGATGAAAACACAGGTAAAGTGAACTTCACACCAGCTCCAGGATTTATCGGTACAGCTAAACCATTAACAGTTTCAGCGAATGTAACATTAACAGGTGATGATGGGCAACCAGTAGTAGTAGAATCTTCAACTACTTACACACCAACTGTATATGGGGTTAAACCATCAAGCGATGAAACTAAAGGAAAACAAGGACAACCTCAAGAATCTAAATCAGGAAAAGATCGTTTCTCTGAATTAAACACAGGAACTAACACTCCAGATGGAACAAATGTAGACTGGTCTACAGCTAAGTACTCATTAGAAGGTGCGAATGAAGAAGGTAAAGTTGTAGTAGAAGGCGAAGGAACATATGCGATTGATCCAGCTACGGGAGTAGTAACATTCCAACCAGAACCAAGCTTCAAAGGTAAAGCAAAAGGAGTAGATGTTAAAGTAGCTGTAACAGCAACAGATTCAGAAGGAAATAAAGTTGAAGTTACATCTAGTGGAGACTACACTCCAGAAGTGGAAGCAGTAGAACCAACTGCAGAACCAAAAGAAACAAGTGGAAAACAAGGTAAACCACAAACTCAAGATGCTACTACAATGTTCAAAGAAGGTGACGAAACAGCGCCAATCGATAAATCTACAGTGAAACTTGTAGATCCAACAGGTGCAGAAGTCACAACAATGCCAGCTCTTAAAGATGGAAAAGAAGTCGGTACTTATACTTTAGATCCAGAAACTGGAGTAATTACATTCCAACCAGATAAAGACTTTACTGGAACACCAGCCCCAGCTAAAGTAACAGCGGCAGACAAAAACGGAACAAAAGTAGAAACAACTTATACTCCAACTGTGACTCCAGTAGTACCAGAAGGACAAGATAAAACTACGACAAACCTTCAAGGAAAACCTCAACAAAGTAAAGTAGTCTTTACACCAGGGGACGATGAATTCCCAATCGATGATAAAGTTCCGGCAACATTTGAAGATGGAACAACTGAAAAAGTAGTACCAGGAGAAGGAACATACACAGTAGATTCAGATGGAACAGTTCACTTCCAACCAGAAAAAGACTTCACAGGAGTAGCTAGAGGTGTAACTGTAAAACGTGTTGATACCAATGGAACACCAGCTACTGCGAAATACACACCGATTGTTAAACCAGTAGTACCACAAGGATTCGATAATGTGACTACAGGAGTACAAGGTCAAGAACAAAATGGTAAACCTTACTTCAAACCAGGTAATGAAGCAGTACCAATCGATTACGATAAACCAGCAACATTACTTGACCCAGAAACGAAGCAACCTGTTCCTTCAAATGAACTTCCAGCGAAAGATCCAGAAGGAAATGTAATCGGTAAATATACTTTAGATCCGACTACAGGAGTAGTGAAATTCACACCAGAAGATAAATCATATGTAGGGCCAGTACAACCAGTAACAGTTCAACGTGTTGATAAAAACAATACACCGGCAACAGCTGATTATACTCCAGTAATCGTAGGGGTTAAACCAACAGCTAAGCCAGCTGAATCAACGGATGTACAAGGTGCAACACAAAAACAACCTATTACATTCAAAGGTGGAACTGCAGATTTAGAAGATCCAGTTGGAAATCCAATTAAATCAGATCCAGTACCGATTAATCCAGGTTCAGTTACATTAGTAGGTGAAGATGGAAAACCAACTAATGAAGTGGTTGTAAAAGATCCAAAAGATCCAAATAAAGTAATCGGTAAGTATACTCTTGTGAAAGAACTTGGTAAAGATCCAGTTGCAGTATACACACCAGAAGACAAAACATATGTAGGGCCAGTTCCACCAGTAACAATTGAAGCAAAAGATACAAACGGAACTCCAGTAAGAACTACGTACACACCTAACATTAAACCTGTAACACCAACAGCAACACCAGCTAAAACAACAGATATTCAAGGTAAAGCGCAAACAGGATTACCAGAATTCAAAGGTGGAACAGTAACGGTTAATGACGAAGAGAAAGTTGTTCCAATTGATGAAACAAAAGCTCCAAAACTAATCGATCCTAAGACAGGTAATCCAGTTGATTCTGTAACAGTTGAAGGAGAAGGAACATACACAATCGAAGATGGTAAAGTTAAATTCCAACCAGAACCACAATTTACAGGAACAGCTACAGGTGTAGAAGTTCAACGTGAAGATACAAACGGAACACCTGTAAAAGCTAAATACACTCCAACGGTAACTCCAGTTAAACCAACAGGAGAAGACGTTACGTCAGAAGATGTACAAGGTGCTGAACAAAATGGAACACCAAAATTCACACCAGGAAATCCTGATGTTGCAATTACAATTACTGATGAGCAACCAGCGAAATTAATCGATCCAGAAACAGGGAAGCCAACTGATAAAACCACAATAGTGATTCCTGATGAAGGAAAATACACAATCGATCCTAAGACTGGAGAAGTAACATTCACACCAGAACCACAATTTACTGGTCAAGCAACAGGGGTAACTGTTCAAGTGAAAGATGCGAACGGAACACCTGTAGAAGCAAGCTATACACCTAAAGTTAAAGGTGTAACTCCAACAGCAACACCAGCTAAATCTAAAGATATTCAAGGTAAAGCACAAACAGGATTACCAGAATTCAAAGGTGGAACAGTAACGGTTAATGGTGTACCAAAAACTGTTGAGATTGATGAAACAAAAGCACCTAAACTTCTTGATCCAGAAACAGGAGAACCAACTGATGAACCAGTAGTAATTCCTGGAGAAGGAACATACACAATCGAAGATGGTAAAGTTAAATTCCAACCAGAACCGCAATTTACTGGAAAAGGAGAAGGTGTAGAAGTTCAACGTGTAGATAAGAATGGAACGCCAGTAACAGCTAAGTATACTCCAAAAGTAGTGCCAGTAACGCCAACTGGAGAAGATAAGACATCAGTAGGACCTAAAGGTCAACCACAAACAGGAACACCAGTATTCAATGGTGGATCAGTGAAAATCAATGGAAAAGAAGAAACTGTTGAAATTAATACTGACGAACCAGCGAAACTAATCGATCCTAAGACAGGTGATTCAGTTGATTCTGTAACAGTTGAAGGCGAAGGAACATACAAAATTAATCCTAAGACTGGAGAAGTAACATTCACACCAGAACCAGAATTCCTAGGAACAGCTACAGGAGTAACTGTACAACGTGTAGATAAGAACGGAACAGAAGTAACGGCTAAATACACTCCAACAGTAACACCAGTAACAGCGACTGTAGACAAAACTACAGAAGGACCTAAGAATACTCCTCAATCTGAAACTCCAGAGTTCACAGGAGACGTAGATTTAGATGTACCACCAACATTCTCTGATGGTTCAACTAAGATGGTTGTTGACGGAGAAGGAACTTATACTATCGATAAAGATGGTAAAGTAACATTTACTCCAGAAGAAGATTACGTAGGAACTGGAGAAGGTGTGACTGTTGTAAGAAAAGATAAAGCAGGAAAAGATATTTCTGCGAAATACACTCCAACAGTTCGTCCAGGAACAGACTATGTAGATGAAAATGGTAAAGAAATTCCAGGATTCCCAAGTAAAGATGGAGAACAACCTAAGGTAGATATTCCAGGATATAGATATAAAGAAACAATCACTGATGAGCATGGAAATACTCGTCATATCTATGAACAAGTGAAAACATTCTTCAAGGATAAAGATGGAAATCCAATTCCAAAAGTTCCAACTGAAAAAGGAGAACAACCTAAGAAAGATATCCCAGGCTACCGCTTCGTAGAAACAAAACCACTTCCAAATGGAGATACTGAGCATATCTACGAAAAAGTGAAAACATTCTTCAAGGATAAAGATGGAAATCCAATTCCAAATACTCCAACAGAAGAAGGCGAACAACCTAAGAAAGATATTCCAGGCTACCGCTTCGTAGAAACAAAACCACTTCCGAATGGTGATGTCGAGCATGTTTATGAAAAAGTAACACCACCAGCTCCAACACCTTCACCTGTTCCTCAACCAAATCCAGGTAATCAAAATATTACAATTTGGACAGATGAAAATGGTAATCCAGTGAAACCATCTGAACCAGGTTCTAAAGAGCCAGGAACAATTCCAGGTTACGAATACGTCAAGACCGTGACAGATTCAAATGGAAGCATCAGACATATCTTCAAGAAAGTTGAGATGCCAACTCCAAGACCAGTTGAGCCAGCTACTCCAGCAATGCCTGAACAGCCAGCTAAACCTCAAGTACCAGCTACTCCAGCACAACCAGTACAACCAACAGCAGTGAAAGAAGCTGAAGCTAAGCGTGAATTGCCAAATACTGGTACAGAAGACAATGCAAGCCTTGCAGCACTTGGACTTCTCGGAGTCTTGAGTGGATTTGGTCTTGTAGCTCGCAAGAAGAAAGAAGATTAATTCGATTTTTTCTAATGAGTATTTAGTAAAGTAGAAACCAATGATTTTTGATCATTGGTTTTTCTGTGCTTGTCAAACATTTTCTGAAGAATAAAGTATTAAAATTCGATAAAAACTAAAAACATCTCATTATATTTTATAAAATAAAAATTAAAAATATAAAAAACGAAACATATATTAAACATTATAATCCAAAAAGTAACTTTGAAATATAAAATTTATTTATTTTGGTGAAAATTATAAGTCAAATACTTTGAACTTATGAAATAGATGTGTTATTATTAATTTGTATCTTAAGTGCAGGTTTTCGACACATAAAACATTGTTATGTCAAATGTTTACAAATGCCGAAATTTTTTATTTTCAAGATATTAAAAAATGATATAGAAGGAGGTTGTTAGTCTCATGCAAGGCAAACAACAAAAAGATTTTAGAACAGAAAAGTACATTCGTTACGGTATTCGTAAGTACAGCTTTGGTGCAGCATCAGTAGCTATTGCTGCTGGTTTAATGTTCCTAGGTAACGGTGCGGTATCAGCAACGGAAGTGCAATCAGCTGAAATAGCTATTTCAACAGTTGCTCCTAGTCAAGATGATAAGGAGAATGAAAAGGCTGAGTCTAAAGCTGAAACAGTAGAAACTGAAAAAGTTGCAGAAGTGAAACCTGAAGTGAAAGTAGAAGAAGCTAAGAAAGTAAACAAGGCTATCCTTGAAGCAAGTATTGCTACTTTAGAGTCTAAACTTTCAACTGCTAAATATGCAGATGCTACAGTGGTAAGCTCAGCTAAGGAAGTATTGGCAACAGCTAAAGCAACTCTTGCAAAAGCAGATGCTAGTCAAGTCGATGTAGATGTCCAAGCAGAAACTGTATCAGCTTTGAGCACAGTTGTTACTGAGTCAAATACTGTTGGTTTCGATAAGAAACTAGCAGCTGAAAAAGAAGCTGCAAAAGCTGAAGCAGAAAAAACTGCAACTCCAGTTGAAAAAGCTCTTTCAGTAGCTACAACAACTCTGACACAAGTATCGTCAGAAGCTGAAGTAACGAATAAATTGGCTGAAACTGAGCTTGCTAAGGCAGATGTCAAAGAAGAAAACAAGGCAGCAGTTACAGCAGCAGTCGCTAAAAACCAAGTAGTTCTTACTGAAACTAAGGCTCTTCTTGCTGATAAGAGTGTCACAAAAGAGCAAGTAGACGCTCAATTGGAACGCCTCAACGAATCAATCCTTGCAGTCTACAATGAATTGAAAAATGCAGGAATCGGTCGTGATGGTAAGTTTGCAGTAAACTTGGCAGATGCTCAAACAACAGCACTTAAAGATGCCTCTACTGAAACAGGTAAAAAATGGTTAGAAGATCATGGTTATTCTTCATTATCAGATATCAAAGTTAAAACGAAAGAAGATAACTTAAAAGAAATTAAAGACTTAAATGATCAAATCCAATGGTTAGACTTTGGAGATACAAGTGCGTGGACAAATCTAACGGCATCTAACCAACTTCAAATTGGTTCTACATATACAAAAGAATTGATTCCTGGTTATGTCGTTACAATGACGGTTAAAGAATTGAAACCATTTGAATCAACTGAAATATTCAAAAACCGTGTAGCTGGAACTGATTTAGAAAGTTCTTATCAACCGGATAAAGAAAATAAATTTAATCCAGAAAATGGAGCAACAGGACTTGGAGCGAATCCTCAAAATAGATATACTCACGTTGCTAATTCTGGTCTGACAACTGGTAAAGCTAAAACAACAATTGCAGGAACAAACCCTGCAGGACAACCTAAAAATGGTCAAGCGGCTGGAGTTAAATTCGATGTAACAGCGACTTATAATGGTAAACCTGTAAAACCTGGTATTGTTATGACATCTGGGGAAGATATCGGGACACTTGAGTCTGAAATTTATACAACTAATGGTACTCCATGGGACTTAGCTGCGATTGTTGGTTATAGTTCAAATAAAAATGCTTATGTTCCACTTGATAAATTTAAAGATATGAATGGTGGTAAAACTGCTATCCTTAAATGGCAAGATGAAAAATTCTATAACGCCTTAAATGGTGGAAAATTTGCAACTCCTGATGCCGCTACTGCAGGTCTTGGTTCTCAAGTATTCGGTGGATATCGTAATAATAGTGGAGCAGGAACTCCAGTATTATCTACAGCAAATGTAAGTGAAGTAGGATTTTATATCATGTCTTCTGGACAACAGTCTTCTATGATCGGTATTAAGTTCTCAGATTTCGGAGATCTTCCAGAATCTTATGGAATGGCTGAACACTACTTAAGAACTCAATCTATTGATTATGATACAAAGGCAATTAAACAAATTCAACAACCATTCTTAGGTAAAGTTAAAGCAGATATTGACTCTGCACCAGGTACAAGAGTACGTGGAATAGGTTCTGATGATGCAACAGAAACTGGAGATGAAGGTGTAGATCAATTAATTTCAGAAGAACATGTACACACAAACGTTGATACAGGAGCTCCAGAAGTTAAATTCATCCAAGGGCCAGATAATACTTATAAAGTAAAACTTTACGCTTCAGCAAATGGTAATGACAAGTATACAGATACAGTTGCACCGGCTTATGTGCGTGGATTTATCGACTTCAACGGAAATGGTAAATTTGATGAAGGTGAACAATCCGATGTTGTACAAGTAAATGGAAACAACCAAATTGTAGAATTAACATTTAAGAATACTCAAGTAATCGACACTAGCAAAGATGTTGTGAACTTCCGTGTTCGTATCGCAAAAGATGAAGCTCAAGTAGAAAGACCAAATGGAATTGCATACTCTGGGGAAGTTGAAGATAACCAAATTCAAGTAGCTCACCCACCACGTGGAGATAAAGAAGAAACTACTGGTAAACAAGGTGAAATTCAATCAGTTGGTATCGAGTTTAGAACACGTCCATCAGGTGATGATGCATCTGACTTAGGTTCTAACAATGGTAAAACTACATTTAACTCATACGGTAAAATTCACTACACTGAACAAAGTAATGTAATTAGTGCAGAAACTACTAAGAAAGTTCAATCTGAAGGTGTAATGATCGTTAATCCAGATGGAACATTAACAAAAAATTACACTAAAGCAGGTCAAGGTACTTATACAGTAACAGATGATAAGATTACTTTCACTCCAGAAGCTAACTTCGTAGGTAAAGCTGATGGTATCGTACTACGTGCGGTAGACTCAAATGGTCAATCAAGTGGATGGACTGCATTAACAAGACAAAATGGACTTGAAAACATCAATGATGGAACTCACTCAGCAGGAGCTACAAAAACTATGGATGCTATTTATATTCCAACAGTAACTCCAAAAGAAATTACTGCTGCCCCTGAAACATCAACAGATATTCAAGGTAAAGAACAGAAGAAAACACCAACATTTAAAACAGAAGGTGATTCTGAAACTGCTACAACAGTAACTCCAAGTGAAAAATATCCTGCGACTCTAATTGATCCAAAAACTGGAAATCCAGCAGACACAGTAACAGTAGATAGTGAAGGAACTTATACAATTAACCCAACAACAGGTGAAGTAACTTTCCAACCACTTCCAACATTTAAAGGAACTGCAACAGGTGTTGATGTAAGATTAACAGCACCAGTAGGTCAAAATAAAGACGGACAAGATGTAACAGCTACGGCAACTACAAAATACACTCCAACAGTAACTGCTGTAACGCCAACAGCTAAGCCATCAGACTCAGCAGGAGTACAAGGGGAAACTCAAAAAGGAACTCCTACATTTACAGAAGGAAATGCAGAAGTACCAATTAAAGAAAATTCTGTGAAATTATTAAATGCAGATGGAACAGAAGCAAATGGACCAGTAGATGCTTTAGATGAAAAAGGTAATAAGGTTGGTGAATACACTGTTAACCCAGCAACAGGTGAAGTAACATTCACACCAACAGATAAAACTTACACTGGAAAAGTTGTACCAGCTAAAGTACAAGCAGAAGATAAAAACGGAACTAAAGTAAATACTACTTATACTCCACATATCGTAGGTGTAACACCTAGTGCAACTCCAGCTCAATCTTCGGGTATCCAAGGACAAACACAAGATGGAACTGTATCATTTGCACCTGGTGAAACAACAGTAGAAGGTGAGAAAAAATCAGTACCAATTAAAGCTAACTCAGCGGTTCTAGTTGATGCTTCAGGTAACCCAGTAGCTCCTGGTACTACAGTAGATGCTTTGGATCCAGATGGAAACAAAGTAGGGGAATACACAATTGACCCAGCTACTAACAAAGTAACATTTACACCAACGAATAAAGAATACAAAGGTAAAGTACAACCAGCTAAAGTACAAGCAGAAGACGAAAACGGAACTAAAGTTAATACAACTTACACTCCAAGTATCATAGGTGTAACACCAACGGCAACTCCATCAGAAACAACTGATGTACAAGGTGTTGAACAATCGAAAGAAGTTACATTCAAACCTGGTAAAGCAACTGTTAACGGTATTGAAAAAGAAGTGCCAATCGATACTACTTCGTACAAATTATTAGATGAAAATGGGCAACCGGTAGAATCAGTACCAGCTAAAAACCCAGCAGGAGATGTTATCGGTACTTACACACTTAAAGTTGTAGACGGTAAAGCAACTGCGGTATTTACACCAACTGATAAAACATATGCAGGTGAAGTTGAACCAGTTACGATTCAAGCCAAAGATACAAATGGAACTCCAGTAACAACAACTTACACTCCAAGCATCACTCCAGTTGAGCCTACAGGAACTCCAAAATCTACTGAAGGTGCACAAGGACAACCTCAAGAAGGATCTCCAACATTTACACCAGGTAACGATAAAGTTCCTATGAAGATTGATGCTGAACAACCAGCTAAATTAATCGATCCAGCTACTGGACAACCAACTGATGCAACAACAATTCCAGCAAAAGACGCTAACGGAAAAGAAGTTGGTACGTATACAATTGATCCAGCAGCAGGTAAAGTGATATTTACACCAAATAAAGACTTCGTAGGTACTCCAGTACCAGCAACAGTTCAAGCAAAAGATGCAAATGGAACTCCAACTACAGCTACTTATACACCAACTGTTAAACCAGTGACTCCAGTAGGTGTGAATACATTTACAGAAGATATTCAAGGTGCGCCTCAAAGTGGTAAACCAGAATTCAAGCCTGGTAAAACTACAATTGATGGTAAAGAAGTAGAAGTACCAATGGATGATAAAGTACCAGCAACATTCGAAGATGGTAAAACTGAAAAAGTTATTCCAGGAGAAGGAACTTATACAGTAGCTCCAGATGGAACTGTATCATTCAAACCAGACCCTCAATTCCATGGTAAAGGAACAACAATGACAGTTGTTCGTAAAGATCAAAATGGAACTCCAGTTACTGCAGAATACACAGCAGTAGTTAAACCAGCTACACCAGAAGGAACAGAAGTTCTAACTGCAGGTGTTCAAGGAAAAGTACAAAGTGGTAAACCAAACTTTGTTGGTGGTAAAGCAATCGTTAACGGTATTGAAAAAACTGTTGAAATCGATGAAACTAAACCAGCAACATTTGAAGATGGTTCAACAGAAAAAGTAATTCCAGGAGAAGGAAAATACACAGTAGCTGCAGACGGAACTGTAACATTTGAACCAGAAAAAGGCTTCGTTGGTAAAGGTACTGAATTAACTGTTAAACGTGTGGACAAAAATGGAACGCAAGCACTTGGTAAATACACAGCCGTAGTAATCGGTACAAAACCAACTGCAGAACCATCAGTAACTTCAGATATTCAAGGTCAAACTCAAAGCCAACCTGTTAAATTCAAAGGTGGGGTAGTTGAAGTTGAAAACCCAATGACGAAAGAAAAAACTGAAGAAACTGTAGGAATCGACCCAGATACTTACACATTATTAGATGATAAAGGTCAACCAGCTGAAAAAGTACCAGCTAAAGATACAAATGGTAAAGTAATTGGTGAATACACATTAACAAAAGAGCCTGGTAAAGACCCAGTTGCAGTATTCACTCCAACAGATAAATCTTACTCAGGAGAAGTTCAACCAGTAACGGTTCAAGCAAAAGATACAAATGGAACTCCAGTAACAACTACTTACACTCCAAATATTACGCCTGTTACCCCAACTGCTAAAGGAATAACTTCTGAAGGTGCACAAGGCCAAGAGCAAAGTGGAACTCCAACATTTACTGAAGGAAACACTAAGACTCCTATCGATCCTCAAGTACCAGCTAAATTAATCAATCCAGAAACTGGTGAACCAACTGACGAAACTTCAGTAGAAGTACCAGGAGAAGGAACTTACACAATTAACCCAAAAACTGGTGAAGTAACATTCAAACCAGAACCAAACTTCACAGGTAAAGCTGAAGGTGTTGAAGTTCAACGTAAAGATACAAACGGAACTCCAGCTACAGCTAAATACACACCAACTGTTAAACCAGTTACTCCAACATCAGATGACGTAATCTCTGAAGATGTACAAGGTGCTAAACAAACTGGAACTCCAGTATTTACAGCTGGTAAAACAACAGTTAATGGTCAAGAAGTAACTGTAGAAATCGACAAAACTGTTAAACCAACATTTGACGATGGAACAACAGAAAAAGTAGTACCAGGAGAAGGAACATATACAGTTGATGAAAATGGTGTAGTAACATTTACTCCAGAACCACAATTCACAGGTAAAGCTAGTGGAGTAACTGTTAAACGTGTGGATAAAAATGGAACAGAAGTAACTGCAAAATACACTCCAACTGTTAAACCAGTAACCCCAACTTCAGTTGATGAAGTAACTACTGATGTACAAGGTGCAACTCAAAAAGGTAAACCAGTTTTTGAAGCAGGTAAAACAACCATTAACGGTGTAGAAAAAACTGTAGAACTTGATGATACTAAACCAGCTACATTTGAAGATGGTTCAACTACAAAAGTTGTACCAGGAGAAGGAACTTACACAGTAGCTCCAGACGGAACTGTAACATTTACTCCTGAAAAGACCTTTACAGGTAAAGCTAGCGGAGTAACGGTTAAACGTGTGGACAAAAACGGAACACCAGTTACAGCGAAATACACTCCAGTAGTATTACCAGTAACTCCAAGTTCTAAAGATGTAACATCAATCGGTGATAAAGGTCAACCTCAATCAGAAACACCAGTATTTACACCAGGAACCACTAAAGTAAATGGTAAAACTGTAATAGTAGAGATTGATGACAAAGTAGCTCCAACATTCGAAGATGGAACAACTGAGAAGAAAGTACCAGGAGAAGGAACTTACACAATCGATGCGAACGGTAAAGTAACATTCGCTCCAGAGCCAAACTTCGTAGGAAAAGCGAAAGGTGTAACTGTGAAACGTGTAGATAAGAATGGAACACCAGTAACAGCTACTTACACTCCAACAGTATTAGGTAAAACAACTACGAAAGATGTAGTATCAGAAGGTGCTAAAAACACTCCACAATCAAATACTCCAGAATTCAAAGGTGATGTAGATACAAAAGTTCCAGCTAAATTAGTAGATCCAGAAACTGGAGAACCGACTGATGAACCAGTAGTAGTACCAGGAGAAGGAACATACACAATCGATGGAAATGGTAAAGTGACATTCACTCCAGAAGAAGGATTCGTAGGAACAGCAACACCTGTAGAAGTAGCTCGTAAAGATAAAAACGGAAGAACAGTTAGAGCTTCTTACACACCAACTGTACGTCCTGACACTAAATTTGTAGTCATAGGAAAAGATGGTGCAGAAACAGAACTTATCCCATCTAAAGATGGTAAAAAACCATCAGAAGCAATTCCAGGATACAAACTTGTTAAAACTGAAACGGATGAAAAAGGGAATACGAAACACATCTACGAACCAGTAACAACTAAACACGTAGATAGAAATGGAAACCCAATTCCAGGAACAGAAACAGAAGAAGGAACAACTCCAGCAAAAACTTCAAAAGAAGTTCCAGGATACAAAGTAGTAGAAACTCGTAAACTTCCAAATGGAGATACAGAATATGTTTACGAAAAAGTAACTACATCATTCGTAGATTCAGAAGGACACGTAATCGAAGGAACAACAACTGAGGAGGGAACAACGCCTAAGAAAGATATCCCAGGCTATAAATTTGTAGAAACTAGAACTACTGAAGACGGAGATACAGAACACGTTTACGAAAAAGTAACTACAACATTCAAAGATAAAGATGGAAATGTAATTCCAGGAACAACAACTGAAGACGGTGAACAACCTAAGAAAGATATTCCAGGTTACCGCTTCGTAGAGACTAAGAAACTTCCAAATGGCGATGTAGAACACGTTTATGAGAAAGTTAAGACAAGTTACAAGGATAAAGACGGAAACGAAATTCCAAACTATCCAACAGAAGACGGCGAACAACCTAAGAAAGATATCCCAGGTTATCGTTTCGTAGAAACTAAGAAACTTCCAAATGGTGATGTGGAGCATGTCTACGAAAAAGTAACAACTCCAGCACCAACTCCATCAGTAAATCCATATAATCCAACACCAATTACAGAAAAAGTGTTAACAACATTTGTAGATGAAAATGGTGAATTGATTATTCCTGATGAAAATGGTTCACATCCACGTAAATCATTAGAAGGCTATGAGTTAGTTCGTACAGAAACAGATGCGAATGGAAATGTTCGCAATGTTTACCGTAAGGTGCAATCTCAAACACCAGTACAACCAGTTGAGCCAGCTACTCCAGCAATGCCTGAACAGCCAGCTAAACCTCAAGTACCGGCTACTCCAGCACAACCAGTACAAGCAACAGCAGTGAAAGAAGCTGAAGGTAAGCGTGAATTGCCAAATACTGGTACAGAAGACCATGCTAACCTTGCAGCACTTGGACTTCTCGGAGTATTGAGTGGATTTGGTCTTGTAGCTCGCAAGAAGAAAGAAGATTAAGTGAAACAATTTCTAATTAGCTAATCTAATCCGCATCAAATAGAAAACCGATGATTTATTTCATCGGTTTTTTGGCTCTTAGCTAACTTTAAATGAAAATTTTTAACAGCTAAATCAGAAATTCTAAATGAATTTAGTTGAGATTGGTATTCAATATACTTTTAAATATTTAAATATTGAAATACAGATGATAAAATATTTTTGAAAAAAATCAAACGGATTTAATTAATAAATATACAAAAATAAAATATATAGAAATGAAAATCAATTCAAAATAATATACGTTTATACAATGTCGGCGGATTCAAAAATGTGTTGAAATCTCAAAAAATAGTGGAAAAAGTTAAAAAATGTTGATTTTTTTATATAATTCAGACAATTTTTACTATTTTTTAGAGAATGACATAGATAAAAATTGAAATTTTCATGTTATTTTCAAACAGATAAATTGAATATATCCAGCTAGTGTGATAGAATGAATATACATGTTTCGGAAAAATATAGTACTTGAGGCAATTCCTTCATTTATAAATGAAATGAAGGGGTTTTGGTTTTTACTATATCTATAAACATGATATAAAACAAAAGGAGGTTGTTAGTCTCGATGAAAGGCAAGCAACAACAAGATTTTAGAGTAGAAAAATACATCCGTTATGGGATTCGTAAATATAGCTTTGGAGCAGCATCGGTAGCTATTGCAGCTGGTTTGATGTTTCTTGGAAATGGTGCAGTATTAGCCTCAGAAACAGCGGTAAATGGAAACATTTCTGATGTGGCAGTAGTATCACCTAATGCTGAAGAGAACGGAGAAACGGCTAAAGTAGAAACTGCGAAGGAAGTAAAAGTAGAAGAAGCTAAACCTGAAGTAGTGACTCCTAAAGTAGAAGAGTCTAAAAAGGAAGATGCACTAAAAACTGCTGAAGCAGTTACAAAAGAAGAAGTTGCTCCTAAACTAGACAAGTCTCAACTTGAGTCTTATGTGAATGAAGTAGCTGGGAAACTCGCTGCTGGAAAATATGCAAACAAGACAGACGAAAGTTTGGCTCTTTTGAGTGCTGACTTGGAGTCAGCTAAGGCAGCTCTTTCAAGTGCTACAAGTCAAGATGAGTTAAAAGCTGCTTACAACAAACTTGTAACGACTGTAAACTCAAAACTAAAAAATAAACCAGTTGAGAAAAAAGAAACTCCAGCAGTTGACACTACAAATGGTAAAGAAACTGTAGGGAAGAAAACAGAAAATACTGAGAAAAAGTCTGATTCAAACGCTATCGAAAATACAGGCTCAAAAGATGAACGTAATGGAAAAGAAATCGAAAAAGGATCTAACTTACGTTCTGCAAATGAAGGATATACATATTCTTCAACAGAATTAAGAAAGAAAAATGGGGAGTTTGCTACAGCGACAGGTAAATCTTACTATGAACTTGATGGCAACTCAACATACCGTATTTATGTTCATGGATATCAATCTGAGAATACAGAACAACCAGAAGCTGTGAACTCAGTTGCTGGTAAAAATGGTCGTACGGATATTCCATTATCTAGAGAAGAAGCACAAAAATTAGGTGAAGAAGCTGAACTATGGAAAGGTAAATTACGTCCGACAGGAAGTACTATAGTAGGTACATTAGATCAAAATGCACAGTATGGATCTAATGGAGCATATGAATTCCTTGCAACAGAAATTTATGGATATACTTATGAACAAGGAAATCACTACATTTATGTAACTGATGTAAAGAAACGTTTTAGTCTTTCTGATGCCGCTACTGCAGCAGGATATAAGATTACAAATATTGAATTAACTAACTTAATCCCGGGTGCTGCTTATAATGAAAAAGCGGATACAATTGAAGGATATGTATCATCAAGCATTCAAAATGGTGTATACGATATGCGTTATAAAGTAACTGTGTCAAAACCAGATGGAACAACACAAGTAATGGATTTCCAAAACTTACGTTCAGGATGGATGGGCTGGCAAGATACAACTGCACCATTAATTCAAGGTTCATCTAAATTAGTCACTATTGGAGATGAAGTAAGTCATGATATTAAATATGTTGATAATGATGCGATGACACGTGATGATGCTACTAATTATACAGTTAACGGTGAACGAGTAATCGCTGGTGCAAAAACAGTAAATAAAGGGATTTATAATGCTACTTTTACTGCTAAAGATGGATCAACATTGACAACTATGAATGGACCACGTCCAGTTACAGCTCACACAACTGTAAATGGTACTTATGCAAAAAATGGAGAAAAAACTACTATTAATGATGTAATCCCAGGTTTAGATTATACTCCACAAACTGGGTTAATTACAGGGACAGCAACGGAATCTGGAATTTTCACAGCGGCTGTTTTAGCAAAAGACTATAATAATGCTACAATTGCAGGTAATTCAAATCAATGGAATATGAATGGTCAAGAAGCGCATGAAAATATTACGATTGCGGTAGCTCCTAAGATTACAGTTAAGAATGTTGAAGCTTATGCAACAACTGTACCTGTAACGATTTCAAAAGGTGCAAATACTGCGGAAATTACAATGCCAGATGGAACAGTGACGAAACTTGTAGTTAAAGATGGCAATTGGACAGTAGCTGCAGGTACTACAAATGCAGCAGTACAAGAAGGAGCAGTACTAGCAGCGGCATCAACTTCAGGAGATTCAACCATTAATTTAGCAGTAACTCCAGAATCCACAAAATACGTAGGTGTAGATAGTATTGCAGCGAAAGCAACTACAGATAGAGTGCATGCTAATTTACAACGTGAAGTATATACTGTTAAAGGGGTAAATAATAAAGAATATACAGCTACATTTAACAGTGCTACTGGTAAATATAATTTACCAACTGAGGATGCGTATCAATTAGTAGACAATGGCAATGGAACTTCTACATTAACTGAAAGACGTGTGTATACTGATGTGAAAGCAAACGGAGATATTGATTACATCGTATATGAATTCACTCGTACATGGAGTGCAACTTCTAATGCAGCTAACTTAGTAGATAAGATTGCTGAAATTCGTGAAAAAGGAAAAGTTACAGAAGTAGGAGATGTTACTCGTACCGTAACTAATGTTCCGAAAATGCAAGTAGCCAATGCTCAAGGTACTATTGTAACTGTAAATTATGATTCAGTATCTAAACAATGGACAGCCTCTGATGGTTCAACCGTTACAGCTACTGAATCAAACGCAGGATGGAAACTTGAAACGACTTCTGGTTTCAAAGGGTATGTATCATACCGTGAAGCATCTTCTACAGATGTAGCATCAATTCAAAATGCTAAACCAACAGGAACTTCAACAAGTTATTCAGAATCAAAAGGTTCATCAGTAGACTTAATTAAATCTACCAAAGCAAATGTAGCATTCGCAGATACAATCGATGATAAAACATCAGTAACAGATTCAGATACGATTAAAACAAAAGTAACAGCAACTGCACCAGACGGTACAGTAACTACTTTTAACGGAGCTCAAGCAGAAGAAACAGCTTATATTCAAGCTCAACGTACAGCTGCAGAAAAATCACAATTAGCAGCAAATGCTATTAAAGATGCACATACAGCTGCTAATGAATTAGCAAATCTACAAGAATTATTAGATCGTCAAACTAGTATTGAAGAAGATGCTAAAAAAGCATTAGATAATCTTAAATTACGTTCTATTTCTCCAACAGCTCAAGCTTTAGCTGAAGAAAAACTTGAAAGAGTTAGAGAATATAAAGCTTCACTTCAAGCTGAGTTGGAAAAAGCTAAAACTAAGTTAGATACACTGAAAACTACTGAGACTACATCCCGTGATGAAGCTGTTGCGGCTGAAAAAGCTGTAGAAACAGCACGTACAGCTCTTAAAACAGCTGCAGAAGCAAACTTGGCTCGAGCTAATGCTTATGTATTATCTCAAAAAGGGCGTTACAAAGTAACAGCGAGAGCAGTAGACTCAAACGGTGTTGTAACAACTCCAACAGTAGATGGAACAGAGTCTGGTGAAGTTACAGAAGATGCAGTAGCAGAAACAACTTACTACATCGTAGTAACAGATCCAGAGAAATCATCAGGAGCTCAAGGTCAAAAACAAATTGACTCAATTGCAGATAATTTCAATGATGGAAAAGAAGGAACTACAGTATCAGATTTCAAACTAGTAGATCCAACGACAGGAAATAAAGTTGCTTCTGTAACAACTAAAGAAGGAACTTACACAGTCGATTCAACAACAGGAGAAGTAAGTTTCACTCCAGCAGAAGGCTTTGTAGGAACAGCTACACCGATAAAAGTTTCAGCAAATGTAACATTCAATGATGAGTCAGGAAATCCAGTAACAGTAGCGACAGAAAATACATATACACCAACTGTATATGGAGTTCAACCATCAAAAGATGAAACTACAGGAAAGCAGGGTCAAACTCAAACATCTAAATCAGGAAAAGATCGCTTCTCTGAGTTAAATACAGCAACAAACACTCTAGATGGAACAAATGTAGACTGGACAACAGCAGCATACTCTCTAGAAGGAGCTAATGAAAAAGGCAAAGTGGTAGTTGAAGGAGAAGGAACATACTCAATCGATCCAACAACAGGTGTAGTAAGATTCGAACCACTTCCAACATTTACAGGAGAAGGTAAAGGTGTTAATGTACAAGTATCAGTAACAGCGACTGATTCAGAAGGAAATAAAGTTCCAGTTACTTCAAAAGGTAAATATACACCAACAGTAACACCAGTAACCCCAACAGCAGCACCATCTACTTCAACTGGTGTTCAAGGTGAAATTCAAAAAGGAACACCAACATTTACAGAAGGAAATACAGAAGTACCAATTAAAGAAAACTCTGTAAAACTTCTCAATGCAGATGGAACAGAAGCAAATGGACCAGTAGATGCTTTAGATGAAAAAGGTAATAAGGTTGGTGAATACACTGTTAACCCAGCGACAGGAGAAGTAACCTTCAAACCAACAGACAAATCTTACACTGGACCAGTACAAGCAGCTAAAGTTCAAGCTGAAGATAAGAATGGAACAAAAGTTTCAACAACATACACTCCAAATATCGTAGGAGTAACACCAACAGCAACTCCAGATGAATCAGCAGGAGTACAAGGTGAAACACAAGAAGGAACAGTATCATTTGCACCAGGTGAAACAACAATTGGTGGTGAGAAGAAATCAGTTCCAATCAAAGCAAACTCAGCTAAATTGTTGAATGCAGAAGGAACAGAAGCAAATGGGCCAGTCAATGCATTAGATGAGAATGGTAAAAAGGTTGGTGAATACACAATTGATCCAGCTACTAACAAAGTAACCTTCACACCAACTGATAAGACTTATGTTGGTAAAGTTCAACCAGCTAAAGTTCAAGCTGAAGACGAAAATGGAACAAAAGTTTCGACAACTTATACCCCAACAATTGTAGGAGTAACTCCAACATCTACGCCAGCTACAACAACAGATGTACAAGGTAAAACTCAAGAAAGCACAGTTTCATTTGAAGCTGGTAAGACAACGATTGACGGTAAAGAGAAATCTGTAAAAATCGATCCAGATACTTACACACTTCTAGATGAAGATGGAAAACCAGCTAAAGAGGTACCAGCTAAAGATCCAGAAGGAAACGTAATTGGTAAATATACTCTTAAAACTGTAGATGGAAAAGCTGTTGCAGTATTCGAGCCAACAGATAAAACATATTCAGGAGATGTACAACCAGTACGCGTTCAAGCTAAAGATAAAAATGGAACAGCTGTAGAAACAACTTACACACCGAAGATTACTCCTGTAACACCAACAGCAGAAGCAGCTAAATCAGAAGCTATCCAAGGTGACACTCAAAAAGGAACACCTTCATTCGTTCCTGGAGACAACATTGCTCCAATTAAAGAGAATTCATACAAACTTCTAGATAAAGAAGGAAATGAAGTTCCAGCAGGACAAACAACTCCAGCTTATGCTGAAGACGGAGTAACGCCAGTAGGTACTTACTCAATCGATCCAGCAACAGGAGAAGTAACCTTCACACCAACAGATAAATCATACACTGGTAAAGTAACACCAGCTAATGTTCAAGCAGAAGACACAAATGGGACTAAAGTTTCAACAACTTATACTCCATCGATCATTCCTGCACAACCAGAAGCAGAACCTGCTAAAACTGTTGATGTTCAAGGTGCAACTCAAACTGGTAAACCAGAATTCCAAGGCGGAACAGCTATGGTTAACGGTGAAGAGAAAACTGTAGAAATGGACGATACAGTACCAGCTAAATTGGTAGATCCTAAGACTGGAGATAAAGTAGATTCATTAACTGTTGAAGGCGAAGGAACATACACAGTAGCTCCAGACGGCACAGTAACCTTCAAGCCAGAACCAAAATTCACAGGTGTAGCTAAAGGTGTTGAAGTAGTTCGTCAAGATAAGAACGGAACTCCAGCTAAAGCAACCTACACACCAGAAGTTAAACCAGTAACACCAACAGGAACAGGCGCTGTAACAGAAGATGTTCAAGGTTCAACTCAAACAGGTAAACCTGAATTCAAGGGTGGAACAGTAACAATCGATGGTAAAGAGAAAACTGTTGAAATCAATGAAGATAAACCAGCTAAATTGGTTGATCCAAAAACAGGAAATCCAGTTGATTCAGTAACCATCGAAGGCGAAGGAACATACACAGTAGCTCCTGACGGAACAGTTACCTTTACACCAGCGAAGAACTTCACAGGTAAGGGAACTGGTGTCACAGTTCAACGCGAAGATAAGAACGGCACACCAGTAACAGCTAAGTACACACCAGTTGTAAAACCAGCAACACCAACAAGTTCAGATGTTATCACTACAAATGTTCAAGGTGCAATTCAAGAAGGAACACCAACATTTGAAGGTGGAAAAGTAACTGTAAACGGTAAAGAAAAAACTGTTGAAATCGATGAAACTGTAAAACCAACATTTGACGATGGCACAACTGAGAAGAAAGTACCAGGCGAAGGAACTTACACAATCGACGAGAACGGTAAAGTAACCTTCACACCAGAGAAAACATTCACTGGTCAAGCAACAGGTGTAACAGTTAAACGTGTTGACAAAAATGGAACACCAATCACAGCTAAGTACACTCCAGTAGTCGTTCCAGTAACTCCAACCTCAAAAGATTCTGAATCAGAAGGTCCTAAAGGACAAACTCAATCAGGAACACCAACATTTGAAGGTGGTAAAGTTACAATCAACGGTAAGGAAGTTCCAGTTGAAATCGATGAAACTGTTAAACCAACATTTGACGATGGCACAACTGAGAAGAAAGTACCAGGTGAAGGAACATACACTATCGATGAAAACGGTAAAGTAACCTTCACACCAGAACCTGACTTCGTAGGAAAAGCTAAAGGTGTAACAGTTAAACGTGTAGATAAGAACGGTACACCAGTAACAGCTAAGTACACTCCAACAGTACATCCAGATACTTCACATGTTGATAAAGACGGTAACCCTCTTTCACCAACAGAAGACGGAACTAAACCATCTAAAGATATCCCAGGATATAAAGTAGTTAAAACTGAAATCGACGAAAAAGGAAATACAAAACATATCTATGAAAAAGTGACAACAACTCACAAAGATAAAGATGGTAATGTAATTCCAGGAACAACTACTGAGGAAGGTACAACTCCTAAGAAAGATATTCCAGGTTACCGCTTCGTAGAGACTAAGAAACTTCCAAACGGCGATACAGAGCACATTTATGAGAAAGTTAAGACAAGTCACAAGGATAAAGACGGAAACGAAATTCCAAACTATCCAACAGAAGACGGCGAACAACCTAAGAAAGATATTCCAGGTTACCGCTTCGTAGAGACTAAGAAACTTCCAAATGGCGATATCGAACACGTTTATGAGAAAGTTAAGACAAGTCACAAGGATAAAGACGGAAACGAAATTCCAAACTATCCAACAGAAGACGGCGAACAACCTAAGAAAGATATCCCAGGTTACCGCTTCGTAGAGACTAAGAAACTTCCAAATGGCGATGTAGAACACGTTTATGAGAAAGTTAAGACAAGTCATAAGGATAAAGACGGAAATGAAATTCCAAACTATCCAACAGAAGATGGCGAACAACCTAAGAAAGATATCCCAGGTTACCGCTTCGTAGAGACTAAGAAACTTCCAAACGGCGATACAGAGCACGTTTATGAGAAAGTTAAGACAAGTCACAAGGATAAAGACGGAAATGAAATTCCAAACTATCCAACAGAAGATGGCGAACAACCTAAGAAAGATATCCCAGGTTACCGCTTCGTAGAGACTAAGAAACTTCCAAATGGTGACATCGAACATGTCTACGAAAAAGTAACACCACCAGCTCCAACACCTTCACCAGTTCCTCAACCAAATCCAGGTAAGCAAAACACAACTACTTGGACTGATGAGAATGGAAATCCATTGAAACCAACTGAGCCAGGTTCTAAAGAACCAGGAACAATTCCAGGTTACGAATATGTGAAGACAGTGACAGATCCAAATGGAAATATCAGACATATCTTCAGAAAAGTTCAAACACCAACTCCAGTTGATCCAACTCAACCAGTACAACCAGTTGAGCCAGCAACTCCAGCAATGCCTGAACAGCCAGCTAAACCTCAAGTACCGGTTACTCCAGCACAACCAGTACAACCAACAGCAGTGAAAGAAGCTGAAGCTAAGCGTGAATTGCCAAATACTGGTACAGAAGACAATGCTCGTCTTGCAGCACTTGGACTTCTCGGAGTATTGAGTGGATTTGGTCTTGTATCTCGCAAGAAGAAAGAAGACTAAGCTTTCTAATTGATATGATTTGTTTGCAATGAACATATCTGTTTAAACCTGATGAATCATTCGATTCATCAGGTTTTTTCTGGCTCTTTGTCAACTGTAGTGGGTAGAAGGAAAGCTAAGCTCGAGAAAGGACACATTTCGTCCTTTCTTTTTTTTGAGTATAACAGCCATGTCGTTCATCTGAGATGTAAGTACTCAGTGGTTACCATCTACTAGTGAACCTATATGCGTAAACTACGTGAGCAATGGAATTTGAACTAGAGAGTTAATTAATAGATTTATGATATAATCATGGCAGACTGTATGCGTTTGATTATAGTTTATCAAATAATAGATTAGAATTGTCAGATAATATCATTTCATGTTATAATGAAGAAAAAACAGAGGTGTTCAAATGTCAGAAGCAGGTCATAAGTTTTTAGCAAAATTGGGGAAAAAACGCTTACGTCCAGGTGGAAAACGTGCCACAGATTGGTTAATTGCAGAAGGAGAATTTTCAAAAGAAAAGAGGATACTAGAGGTTGCGTGTAATAGGGGAACTACAGCAATTGAGTTGGCACAGCGTTTTGGTTGTAAGATAACTGCTGTTGATATGGATGCTCAAGCTTTAGAAGTGGCTAAAAAATCTGCTGAAACGGCAGGTGTTGCTCATTTGATCAGGTTTGAAAGAGCAAATGCAATGAAACTTCCTTATGAAGATGCTAGTTTTGATATTGTTATAAATGAAGCTATGCTGACTATGCAAGCCGATCAAGCTAAGAAAAAATGTGTAATGGAATATCTAAGGGTTTTAAAACCTGAAGGTCTTCTCTTGACACATGATGTGCTTCTTAAGGAAGCTAAAGAGTCTGTCAGACAGGAACTGTCACAAGCAATTCATGTAAATGTAGGTCCTTTAACTCAAGATGGTTGGGAACAGGTGATGATAGAATCAGGTTATTGTGATGTGAAAGTATTGACTGGTGAAATGACATTAATGAAATTATCAGGTATGATTTATGACGAAGGTTGGCTAGGAACTTTGAAAATTTGCGTAAATGCTTGTAAAAAGGAGAATAGAAAGCAGTTTTTAACTATGTATAAAATGTTTGATAAGAATAAAAAGAACTTGGGATTTATTGCGATGGCTAGTTATAAATCGTCAAATCGTTAGATAATCATTGAAGTTAAGTTTTCCTTTTTTCTTTCTTAAAAAATATGCTATAATAGAGAGTAAAAAACTTTGAAAGAAAGAAAAAGATGAATTTAAAAGATTACATTGCAACAATTGAAAATTATCCAAAGGAAGGGATTACCTTCCGTGATATCAGTCCTTTGATGGCTGATGGGAATGCTTATAGCTACGCTGTTCGTGAAATCGTTCAGTATGCGACTGACAAGAAAATTGATATGATCGTAGGGCCTGAAGCTCGTGGTTTTATCGTGGGCTGTCCAGTTGCCTTTGAGTTAGGAATTGGTTTTGCACCTGTTCGTAAACCAGGTAAATTACCGCGCGAAGTCATTTCTGCTGACTACGAAAAAGAATACGGTGTTGATACCTTGACTATGCATGCTGATGCCATCAAGCCAGGTCAACGTGTTCTTATTGTAGATGATCTCTTGGCAACAGGTGGAACTGTTAAGGCAACCATCGAGATGATTGAAAAACTTGGTGGTATTGTAGCAGGTTGTGCCTTCCTTGTTGAATTGGATGAATTGAACGGCCGTGAAAAAATCGGTGACTACGATTACAAAGTTTTGATGCATTATTAATCAAAAACAGTCCCTAGGGCTGTTTTCTCTACATTAGGATATAAAAATAGACTATAGCTAGTTAGAGAAAAAGTATAATTGAAAACTATATCTTCTTGCAGTATAATAAAAGGACTAGATGTTTGAGATTTAGTTTCATACTCAATGAAAATCAAAGAGCAAACTAGGAAACTAGCCGCAGGCTGCTCAAAGTACAGCTTTGAGGTTGCAGATAAAACTGACGAAGTCAGCTCAAAACACTGTTTTGAGGTTGCAGATAGAACTGACGAAGTCAGTAACATATATCTACGGCAAGGCAACGTTGACACGGTTTGAAGAGATTTTCGAAGAGTTTCAAACATATGCAATTATTCCTGAAAGAGTACAGTTAGGAGAGGGTTATGCCGATTCGAATTGATAAAAAATTACCAGCTGTTGAGATTTTACGGACAGAGAACATCTTTGTCATGGATGATCAACGTGCGGCCCACCAAGATATCCGTCCCTTGAAGATTTTAATCTTAAATCTCATGCCACAGAAAATGGTCACAGAGACCCAGTTGTTGCGCCATTTGGCGAATACGCCCTTGCAACTGGATATTGATTTTCTTTATATGGAAAGCCACCGTTCTAAGACAACTCGTTCAGAGCACATGGAGACCTTTTATAAAACTTTTCCTGAAGTTAAGGACGAGTATTTTGATGGGATGATTATCACGGGTGCTCCAGTTGAGCATTTACCATTTGAGGAAGTGGACTATTGGGAGGAATTTAGTCAGGTAATCGAGTGGTCCAAGACCCATGTCTATTCGACCCTTCATATCTGTTGGGGTGCTCAGGCGGGACTCTATCTGCGTTATGGGGTTGAAAAATACCAGATGGACAGTAAGTTATCAGGTATTTATCCTCAGGACACCTTAAAGGAAGGTCATCTTCTCTTTAGAGGTTTTGACGATAGTTACGTATCACCTCATTCTCGGCACACGGAGATTTCTAAGGAAGATGTCTTAAACAAAACCAATCTCGAGATTTTATCAGAAGGACCTCAGGTTGGGGTTTCGATTTTGGCTAGTCGTGATTTACGAGAAATTTATAGTTTTGGGCATTTGGAGTACGACCGTGATACCTTGGCAAAAGAGTATTTTAGGGATCGTGACGCAGGTTTAAATCCACATATTCCAGAAAATTACTTTAAGGATGATGATGTCAACCAGACACCTTGCCTTTGTTGGTCTTCATCTGCAGCCCTCTTTTTCAGTAACTGGGTAAACTATGCGGTCTATCAGGAGACGCCTTTTGACTGGAGAAAGATAGAAGATGATGCATCTGCATATGGGTATTTATAAGAGGAATCATGACATATTTAGACGCTTTTAAATCAGGGAACTTGGTTTTACCGAGTGCTCTGCTCTTGCATTTTAAGGAACTCTTTCCTTCCAGCGATGATTTTCTGGTCTGGCAATTTTTCTATTTGCAAAATACGACAGGTTTGAAAGAAATGTCTCCAAGCCAGATTGCCGAAAGGATTGGCAAGGAAATTTCAGATGTCAACCAGTCCATTTCTAATCTGACAGAAAGGGGACTGCTTCAGTATCGTACTATCGAATTAAATGGCGAAATCGAATTGCTTTTTGATGCTAGTTTGGCTTTGGAACGGTTGGATGACTTGCTTGGAGCTGCTCATTCAAGTTCAGACCAGTTGACACCTCAAAATCAGCTCAAGGATTTGGTGGAAACCTTCCAGCAGGAGTTTGGACGCTTGTTGACCCCTTTTGAGATTGAGGATTTGACCAAGACACTTAAGGAAGATGGGACCAGTACTGACTTGATTAAGGAAGCTCTTCGTGAAGCTGTTTTGAATGGAAAACCAAACTGGAAGTACATTCAGGCAATTTTGAGAAATTGGCGCCATGAAGGTATCAAAAGTGTGGCTCAAATCGAGGCTAAGCGGGCAGAAAGAGAAGCAAGCAATCCTCAGTTGACACAGGTATCGGCAGATTTCAGAAATGCTATGGATCTTTGGAAGGATTAATCCTTATAAGCAGGCTTGAAATCCGAGTAAGATTTGCAAGCTGTGTATAATTGTGATAAAATAAATAGAAAATAAATTGAAAAAAGAGGTATGTGAAATGTCACGTAAACCATTTATCGCTGGTAACTGGAAAATGAACAAAAATCCAGAAGAAGCTAAAGCATTCGTTGAAGCAGTTGCATCAAAACTTCCTTCATCAGATCTTGTTGAAGCAGGTATCGCAGCTCCAGCTCTTGATTTGACAACGGTTCTTGCTGCTGCAAAAGGTTCAAACCTTAAAGTTGCTGCTCAAAACTGCTACTTTGAAAATGCAGGTGCTTTCACTGGTGAAACAAGCCCACAAGTTTTGAAAGAAATCGGTACTGACTACGTTGTTATCGGTCACTCAGAACGCCGTGACTACTTCCATGAAACTGACGAAGATATCAACAAAAAAGCAAAAGCAATCTTTGCAAACGGTATGCTTCCAATCATCTGTTGTGGTGAGTCACTTGAAACTTACGAAGCTGGTAAAGCTGCTGAATTCGTAGGTGCTCAAGTATCTGCTGCATTGGCTGGATTGACTGCTGAACAAGTTGCTGCATCAGTTATCGCTTACGAACCAATCTGGGCTATCGGTACTGGTAAATCAGCTTCACAAGACGACGCACAAAAAATGTGTAAAGTTGTTCGTGACGTTGTAGCTGCTGACTTCGGTCAAGAAGTGGCAGACAAAGTTCGTGTTCAATACGGTGGTTCTGTTAAACCTGAAAACGTTGCTTCATACATGGCTTGCCCAGACGTTGACGGTGCCCTTGTAGGTGGTGCGTCACTTGAAGCAGAAAGCTTCTTGGCTTTGCTTGACTTTGTAAAATAATCAGTAGCAAAAGCTAGGTGGAACAGCATTGAGATGTCTGTTCCATTTTTTATAGGAGAGGAAAGATTGAAAACAAAGATTGGAAAAATTGGATTAGCAAGTATCTGTTTACTAGGATTGGCAACTAGCTATGTCGCTGCGAATGAAACTGAAGTGGCAAAAACTTCGCAGGATACAACGACTGCTTCAAGTAGTTCAGAGCAAAATCAGTCTTCTAATAAAACTCAAACGAGCGCAGGAGTAAAGACCAATGCTTCTGCCCACTGGGATGGGGATTATTATGTAAAGGCTGATGGTTCCAAAGCAAAGAGTGAGTGGATTTTTGATACTAGCTTCAAGACTTGGTTTTATATTAAGTCAGACGGTCGTTATGCTCAAAATGAGTGGCAGGGCAATTACTACCTAAAATCAGGTGGTTATATGGCCAAAAATGAATGGGTTTATGATAACGCCTATAAGAATTGGTTTTACCTGAAATCCGATGGTTCTTATGCTAACCAGGAATGGCACTCTGTTGGAGGTAAATGGTACTATTTTAAAAAATGGGGCTATTTAGCTAAAAGTCAATGGCAGGGAAGTTATTTCCTAAATGGTCAAGGTGCCATGATGCAAAATGAATGGCTTTATGATCCAGCCTATTCGTCTTACTTCTATCTCAAATCTGATGGCTCTTATGCTAATCAAGAGTGGCAAAAGGTAGACGGAAAGTGGTATTATTTCAAGAAGTGGGGTTACATGGCTAAAGATGAGTGGCAGGGTAACTACTACTTGACAGGAAGTGGTGCTATGGCGACTGGTGAATTAGTCATGGATGATGCTCGCTATATTTTTTCTGACTCAGGTGAGTTAAAAGAAAAGAAAGACTTGAATGTTGGCTGGGTTCACCGAAATGGCAGACGTTATTTCTTTAACCATCGTGAAGAACAAGTTGGGACTGATCAAGTTAAAAAAGTTATCGATGTCAGTGAACATAATGGTCGTATCAGTGACTGGAAAAAAGTCATCGATGATAATGGAGTAGATGGAGTCATTGTTCGTTTGGGCTATAGTGGAACTGAGGACAAGGAATTGGCTCATAATATCAAGGAGTTAAACCGGCTTGGAATTCCTTACGGTGTTTACCTTTATACTTATGCTGAAAATGAGACCGATGCTGAGAATGATGCTAAGCAGACTATTGAACTCTTGAAGAAATACAAGATGAACTTGTCTTATCCAATCTACTATGATGTTGAAAATTGGGAGTATTTAAATAAGACCAAGAAAGCTCCGACCGACACAGCTACTTGGGTTAAAATTATCAATAAATATATGGAAACCATGAAGCATGCTGGTTACCAAAACGTGAAAGTTTATAGCTATCGTCAACTTTTGCAAACTCGTTTGAATCATCCTGATATTTTACAACATGTAAACTGGGTTGCAGCTTATACGGATGCGCTTGATTGGAATAATCCTCATTATTCAGGAGAAAAAGGATGGCAATATACTTCATCTGACTCTCTTAAAGGGATTCGAGGACGTGTGGATGTTAGCGTCTGGTATTAAGATGTAAAACTGAGAAAAGAGTGTACATTTGTATGCTCTTTTCTTTATTTTATCTCTGTTAAGAGAGATTGAAAGTGACTGGGTTTCATTCTAAAAAATTCTTAAATTATCAGTCTATTGCAACTTTTCTCATGTGAGTCATTTGGCTTGCTATTGGTTTTACTTAGTAGTATACTAAGGTAGTAATCATTAAGAAGTGGTTACAAAAAATAATAAACGAGGTAAAATAAAATGGTAGAATTGAAAAAAGAAGCAGTAAAAGACGTAACATCATTGACAAAAGTAGCGCCAGTAGCATTGGCAAAAACAAAGGAAGTATTGAACCAAGCTGTTGCTGATTTGTACGTAGCTCACGTTGCTTTGCACCAAGTACACTGGTATATGCGCGGTCGTGGTTTTCTTGTGTGGCATCCAAAAATGGATGAATACATGGACAGCCTTGATGGCTATCTTGACGAAATCAGCGAACGTTTGATTACACTTGGTGGCAGCCCATTCTCTACTTTGACAGAATTCCTTCAACATAGTGAAATCGAAGAAGAAGCTGGTGAATACCGTAATGTTGAAGAAAGCTTGGAACGTGTCCTAGATGTTTATCGTTATCTCATCACTCTGTTCCAAAAAGCTTTGGATGTTACTGATGAAGAAGGTGATGATGTGACAAACGATATCTTTGTTGGTGCTAAAGCTGAACTTGAGAAAACGGTTTGGATGCTTGCGGCAGAACTTGGACAAGCACCTGGTTTGTAAGAAATAGAATAATCATATAAAAATCTGTAGGATGCCTCTTACGGATTTTTTTCTATTCTGTAAGCTATTCCAAACCAGTCTTTTTTTGAGTTTTTTGATAAAATAGTACTATCAGTGAAAAGGATGGAAGCATGACTAAGAAAATCGTAGCTATTTGGGCCCAGGATGAAGAGGGTGTGATTGGTAAGGACAATCGTCTGCCTTGGCATTTGCCAGCAGAACTGCAACATTTCAAGGAAACAACTCTGAATCATGCTATCTTGATGGGGCGCGTGACCTTTGATGGGATGGGGCGTCGCTTGCTTCCAAAACGGGAGACCTTGATTTTGACACGTAACCTAGAAGAAAAGATAGATGGAGTTGCTACTTTTCACGATGTCCAGTCTGTCTTGGACTGGTATCAGGTTCAAGAAAAGAATCTCTACATTCTCGGTGGGAAGCAGATTTTTCAGGCTTTTGAGTCCTATTTGGATGAAGTGATTGTGACCCACATTCATGCTCGGGTGGAGGGAGATACCTATTTTCCTGAGGAGTTTGACTTATCTCTTTTTGAGACAGTTTCAAGCAAATCTTATACCAAAGATGAGAAAAATCCTTATGATTTTACCATCCAATACCGCAAGAGAAAGGAAGTCTAATGGAACGTAGTATATTTGGGTTTTTCACAGCCATGCTGTGTTTGGTCTGCTTGCTTGCAGGAGCACAGGCTTTTCGTAAAAAGCGCTATGGACTTTCTGTCCTGCTCTGGTTAAATGCCTTTACCAATTTGGTCAATAGTATCCATGCTTTTTACATGACCTTATTTTAGATAGAATGACAGTATAGAATAGAACGGAAGGAAATCATGCCTACAAATAGGAATAATGATATGATGGTTTATTGCTCATTTTGTGGCAAAAGCCAAGAAGAAGTACAAAAAATAATCGCTGGGAACAACGCCTTTATCTGTAATGAATGTGTGGAGTTAGCCCAGGAAATCATTCGTGAGGAGTTGGCGGAAGAAGTCTTGGCAGACTTGTCTGAAGTTCCAAAACCAATCGAACTCCTCCATATCTTGAACCACTATGTAATCGGTCAAGATCGTGCCAAACGTGCCTTGGCAGTGGCAGTTTACAACCACTACAAACGTATCAATTTCCACGATACGCGTGAAGAGTCAGAAGATGTGGATTTGCAGAAGTCAAACATCTTGATGATTGGCCCAACTGGTTCAGGGAAAACTTTCCTTGCTCAGACCTTGGCTAAGAGCTTAAATGTGCCTTTTGCGATTGCGGATGCGACAGCTCTTACCGAGGCTGGTTATGTGGGTGAGGACGTGGAAAATATTCTTCTCAAACTCTTGCAGGCTGCTGACTTTAACATTGAACGTGCAGAGCGTGGCATTATCTATGTGGATGAAATTGACAAGATTGCTAAGAAGAGTGAGAACGTGTCTATCACACGTGATGTTTCTGGTGAAGGCGTGCAACAAGCCCTTCTCAAGATTATCGAAGGAACTGTTGCTAGCGTGCCGCCTCAAGGTGGACGCAAACATCCGCAACAAGAGATGATTCAAGTGGATACCAAAAATATTCTCTTCATCGTGGGTGGTGCTTTTGATGGCATTGAAGAAATTGTCAAACAACGTCTGGGTGAAAAAGTCATCGGATTTGGTCAAAATAATAAAGCGATTGACGAAAACAGCTCTTACATGCAAGAAATCATCGCAGAAGATATTCAAAAATTTGGTATTATCCCTGAGTTGATTGGACGCTTGCCTGTTTTTGCTGCTCTTGAGCAATTGACGGTTGATGACTTGGTTCGTATCTTGAAAGAGCCAAGAAATGCCTTGGTTAAACAATACCAAACCTTGCTTTCTTATGATGATGTCGAGTTGGAATTTGACGATGAAGCCCTTCAGGAAATTGCCAATAAGGCCATCGAACGCAAGACAGGGGCGCGTGGTCTTCGCTCGATCATCGAAGAAACCATGCTAGACGTCATGTTTGAAGTACCGAGTCAGGAAAATGTGAAATTGGTTCGCATCACAAAAGAAGCTGTCGATGGAACGGATAAACCAATCTTGGAAACAGCCTAGAGGTGACTATGGAACTGAATACACACAATGCTGAAATCTTGCTCAGTGCGGCCAATAAATCCCACTACCCACAGGATGAACTGCCAGAGATTGCCCTAGCAGGGCGTTCAAATGTTGGCAAGTCTAGCTTTATCAACACCATGCTGAACCGCAAGAATCTAGCCCGAACATCAGGTAAACCTGGTAAAACCCAGCTTCTCAACTTCTTTAATATCGATGATAAGATGCGCTTTGTGGATGTGCCTGGTTATGGCTATGCCCGTGTTTCTAAAAAGGAACGTGAAAAGTGGGGGCGCATGATTGAGGAGTACCTAACGACTCGGGAAAATCTCCGTGCAGTGGTCAGTCTAGTTGACCTTCGTCATGACCCGTCAGCAGATGATGTGCAGATGTACGAATTTCTTAAGTATTATGAGATTCCAGTCATCATTGTGGCGACCAAGGCAGACAAGATTCCACGTGGTAAATGGAACAAGCACGAATCAGCAATCAAAAAGAAATTAAACTTTGACCCAAGTGACGACTTTATCCTCTTTTCATCTGTCAGCAAGGCAGGGATGGATGAGGCTTGGGATGCAATCTTAGAAAAATTGTGAGGAAAAGAAAATGGCAAAAACAATTCATACAGACAAAGCTCCAAAGGCTATCGGACCATATGTTCAAGGTAAAATCGTAGGCAATCTTTTGTTTGCTAGTGGTCAAGTTCCTCTCTCTCCTGAAACTGGGGAAATCGTTGGAGAAACGATCCAAGAACAGACAGAGCAAGTCTTGAAAAACATCGGTGCTATTTTGGCAGAGGCAGGAACTGACTTTGACCATGTTGTCAAAACAACTTGTTTTTTGAGTGATATGAACGACTTTGTTCCTTTTAACGAGGTTTACCAAACGGCCTTTAAAGAGGAATTTCCAGCTCGTTCAGCTGTGGAGGTAGCTCGTCTTCCTCGTGATGTAAAAGTCGAAATCGAAGTCATCGCAGAGATTGGATAAGCTAGTTGAAGTTTGGTGTTGCCAAACTTCTTTTGATATAAGGAGAAAAAGATGACAAAGAAACAACTTCATTTGGTGATTGTGACAGGGATGAGTGGTGCAGGCAAAACTGTAGCCATTCAGTCCTTCGAGGATCTGGGATATTTTACTATTGACAATATGCCGCCAGCTCTCTTGCCTAAGTTTTTGCAGTTGGTGGAAACAAAGGAAGACGACCATAAGTTGGCCTTGGTAGTGGATATGCGTAGCCGTTCTTTCTTTTCAGAGATTCAAGCTGTTTTGGATGAGTTGGAAAATAAGGAAGAATTGGACTTCAAAATTCTCTTTTTAGATGCAGCTGATAAAGAATTGGTCGCTCGTTACAAGGAAACCAGACGGAGTCACCCACTAGCTGCAGATGGACGGATTTTGGATGGAATCAAGCTGGAACGTGAGCTCTTGGCGCCTTTGAAAAATATGAGTCAAAATGTGGTGGATACGACTGAACTTACTCCTCGTGAGCTGCGTAAAACCATTGCAGAGCAGTTTTCAGATCAAGAGCAAGCCCAGTCTTTCCGTATCGAAGTCATGTCTTTTGGTTTTAAATATGGAATCCCAATTGATGCGGACCTAGTCTTTGATGTCCGTTTCTTGCCAAATCCCTATTACCTTCTAGAACTGAGAAACCAAACGGGTGTGGATGAACCAGTTTATGATTATGTCATGAACCATCCTGAGTCAGAAGACTTTTATCAGCATTTGTTGGCCTTGATTGAGCCGATTTTACCAAGTTACCAAAAGGAAGGGAAGTCCGTTTTGACCATTGCCATGGGTTGTACAGGTGGACAACACCGTAGTGTGGCCTTTGCTAAACGCTTGGCGCAGGACTTATCCAAGAATTGGCCTGTTAATGAAGGGCATCGCGACAAAGACCGAAGAAAGGAAACGGTAAACCGTTCATGAGAAAACCAAAAATAACGGTGATTGGTGGAGGGACTGGGATCCCTGTCATTCTAAAAAGTCTGCGGGAAAAAGATGTGGAAATCGCTGCTATCGTAACGGTGGCGGATGATGGTGGTTCTTCAGGTGAACTCCGAAAAAATATGCAGCAATTGACACCGCCAGGTGATCTTCGTAATGTCCTTGTGGCCATGTCGGATATGCCTAAGTTTTATGAAAAGGTCTTTCAATACCGCTTTTCTGAGGATGCTGGAGCCTTTGCTGGTCATCCATTGGGCAATCTCATTATTGCAGGTCTGTCAGAGATGCAGGGTTCGACCTATAATGCCATGCAGTTATTGAGCAAATTTTTCCATACAACTGGAAAGATTTATCCTTCCAGTGACCATCCTTTGACCCTGCACGCAGTCTTTCAGGATGGGACAGAGGTGGCTGGAGAGAGCCATATTGCAGACCATCCAGGTATGATTGACCATGTCTATGTAACCAATACCCTCAACGATGATACTCCTCTGGCCAGTCGTCGAGTAGTGCAGACTATTCTTGAAAGTGACATGATTGTCCTCGGACCTGGTTCCCTCTTTACCTCTATTTTGCCCAATATCGTGATTAAGGAAATCGGGCAAGCGCTTTTGGAAACCAAGGCAGAAATCGCCTATGTCTGCAATATCATGACCCAACGTGGGGAGACAGAACACTTTACAGATAGTGATCACGTGGAAGTCTTGCATCGTCACCTTGGCCGACCTTTTATCGACACTGTCTTGGTGAATATCGAAAAAGTGCCTCAGGAATACATGAATTCCAACCGGTTTGATGAATATTTGGTGCAGGTGGAACATGATTTTGCTGGTCTTTGTAAGCAAGTTCCGCGTGTGATTTCATCCAACTTTCTTCGTCTGGAAAATGGGGGTGCCTTCCACGATGGAGATTTGATTGTGGATGAATTGATGCGGATTATACAGGTGAGAAAATGAGTTTCACAGTAGCAGTAAAAGAAGAAATTCTAGGTCAGCACCATCTAAGCCGGCATGAATTATCTGCCATTATCAAGATGTCTGGTAGCATCGGTCTCTCGACTTCGGGCTTGACCTTGTCCGTCGTGACAGAAAACGCCAAACTGGCTCGTCACCTCTATGAGTCCTTTCTCCATTTCTACGAAATCAAATCAGAAATTCGCCATCACCAAAGAAGTAATCTTCGTAAGAATCGGGTCTATACCGTTTTTACAGATGAAAAGGTGCAGGACCTTCTGAGTGATTTGCACTTGGCAGACTCCTTTTTTGGCCTAGAAACGGGTATTGATGGGGCGATTTTATCGGATGAGGAAGCCGGTCGTGCCTATCTTTGTGGCGCTTTCTTGGCAAATGGAAGCATTCGTGACCCTGAGTCAGGCAAGTACCAGTTGGAAATCAGTTCTGTTTATCTGGACCACGCGCAAGGGATTGCCTCACTTCTCCAGCAATTTTTACTGGATGCCAAGGTGCTTGAGCGTAAGAAGGGGGCAGTGACCTACCTCCAGCGAGCTGAAGATATTATGGACTTCTTGATTGTCATCGGAGCTATGCAGGCGCGTGATGATTTTGAGCGGGTTAAGATTTTGCGAGAAACTCGTAACGACCTCAATCGGGCCAATAATGCCGAGACAGCCAATATTGCTCGGACAGTTTCTGCCAGCATGAAGACTATCAACAATATCAGTAAAATCAAAGATATCATGGGCTTAGAAAATCTGCCAGTGGATTTGCAGGAAGTAGCACAGTTGCGGATTCAGCACCCAGACTACTCTATCCAGCAGTTAGCAGATAGTCTCAGCACTCCTCTGACCAAAAGTGGTGTTAACCACAGACTCAGAAAAATTAACAAGATAGCCGATGAGTTATAAAGATATAAAACACCTCTTTCTTGACAATTAAATAGAGTATGTGAGATAATAAAGGGGAATTGAGAAGTTCTAGCATTTTAGTGCTAACAGAAATCCCCTCGGTACTGCAATACCGAGGGGATTTTTTCTGGGTTAGATAGCACTAACCAGGAAGGTTACTTGTCGAAGTGATCGTCTAACCAACGAGTCACCAGCCATGAGATGATACTCTCGATGACTGCGATAAGTACTATTTTGAGAAGTTCTAGCATCTGTAATACCTCCTTTTCCAAGGCGTATTGTTAGTGCCGTCCCTATTATATCACATGTTTTATCAGTTTGATAGGCATTTTTATTTTTGTTAAAGACGGGGAAAATATGAGCTAACAAGATAGCCGATGAACTATAAAACCACGAATCCTATGTGACTCGTGGTTCTTTTTCTATAAACTAGTAGAGTGTTTTGGTTGTACTTTTTGTTCTGGGTCGATGTAGTTGATAGCATTATTGACAGCGGTTGGAGCTTCTCCGAGGCCTGTCGCAATCAGGTCAATTTTTCCGTCATAGTAGCAGCAGTCACCGATAGCATAGATACCTGCTTGGCTAGATTCCTGTTTGCTGTTGACAATAATCTTGTGACGGTTGAGGTCTAGACCCCAGTTTTTAAGGTTACCAACAGAAGATTTGAAACCATAGTTGACAAAGAGGTGGTCTAGGTCAATAGTTTCTGTTTCATCAGATTTGACTTTTGTGATTTCAAGTTTATCGAGTGTTTTTCCATCTCCAAGGAGTTGGCTAGGGACGAATGGTGTCTTGATGATCACAGAAGATTCCTGCAAAGCTTGGACACTGTGTTCCAAGGCGCGGAAATTATCTCTGCGGTGAACAAGGGTAGTTGGTGCAATTTTTTCAAAAGCCAAAGCCCAATCCACAGCCGAGTCTCCTCCACCAAGAATCGTCACTTTCTTACCAGCATATTGCTGGATGTTGGAAACGTGGTAGTGGATATTTTCATAGTCTTCAACGCCTTCTAGTTCCAGAGGACGTGGTTTGAAGGCACCGCCCCCCATAGCGATGATAACAGTTTTAGACAGGTGACTTCCTTTAGAAGTTGTAATTACAAAGCCTTCTTCTTGTTTTTCAATCTCAAGAACCGTTTCATTGAGATGAATAGGGGTATCAAAGCCGTTTAACTGTTCAATCAAGCGGTTGGTCAACTCTTCTCCAGTTAGGTTTGGGAAACCTGGTACGTCTAGGATTTCCTTTTCAGGGTAGAGAATAGCAGGTTGTCCACCTAGTTGGGGAAGAGAGTCGATGATTTGGACCTTGGCTTGGCGTAGGTGGGCATAGAAGGCCGCAAAAAGCCCGACAGGACCACCACCTACAATGGTAATATCATAGAGTTGAGACATGGTTTCTCCTTTGTTTTTTCTAGTCATACTCTTCGAAAATCAAATTCAAACCACGTCAGCGTCGCCTTACCGTACTCAAGTACAGCCTGCGGCTAACTTCCTAGTTTGCTCTTTGATTTTCATTGAGTATCAGTTTATTTTATCATATTTTTTCTTTAATTTAAAATGAAGTAGGATAGGGAAAAAAATGTCAGAAAAATGGTATAATAGAAAGGAACGTGTTTGGACAGAGAGGAGACAGCAGATGAACTTTCAACAATTATCCAACCTGCAATATTGGACTAGCTTGTTTTCTAGTCCTTGGAGTATTGCCATCAATGTGTTTGATATTTTGATTGTGGCCTATATTTTATATCGTTTTACAAAAGCGATAGCTGGCACCAAGATTATGATTTTGGTGCGTGGGGTCGTGATTTTTGTATTATCCCAGGTTGTGGCCAATATCCTTGGTTTAACAACGATTTCTTGGTTGATTAATCAGATTATCACCTATGGGGTTATTGCTGCGGTTGTTATCTTCTCTCCAGAGATTCGGACTGGTTTGGAACGCTTGGGAAGGGCGACAGATTTCTTTTCTACTACTCAAATTAGTGCAGAAGAGAAAATGATTCGTGCCTTTGTCAAGTCAGTTGAATACATGAGTCCTCGTAAGATTGGTGCTCTGGTTGCTATTCAACGAGTTCGGACCTTACAAGAATACATCGCGACAGGAATTCCCTTGGATGCCAAAATTTCGGCAGAACTCCTTATTAATATCTTTATCCCCAACACTCCCCTACACGATGGTGCTGTGATTATCAGAGAAAATCGAATAGCAGTAACCTCTGCCTATCTTCCCTTGACAGAAAGCACAGGGATTTCCAAGGAATTTGGGACCAGACACCGGGCGGCTATCGGTTTGTCAGAAGTATCCGATGCCTTGACCTTCATCGTCTCAGAGGAAACAGGAGGCATTTCTATTACCTATAACGGTGTTTTCAAGCACGACTTGACGATTGAAGAATTTGAAGCAGAGCTACGAGCAATTCTTTTGCCAGCTGTTGAGGAAAAAGTCAGTTTCAAGGACCGTTTGTTAGGAGGTTGGAAATATGAGAAAAAATAGTCTATATATCATTTCATCTCTCTTTTTTGCTTGTGTCTTATTTATCTATGCAACGTCAACCAACTTTCAAAATAGCAATACCGCAAGGCAGGTTAAATCAGAAACTTACACCAATACGATAACGAACGTTCCTATCGTTATTCACTATGATGATGACCAGTATTTCATTAGCGGATTTGCATCAGAAGTTTCAGTGGTATTAACCGGAGCCAATCGTGTGACCTTGGCCAGCGAAATGCAGGAGAGCACTCGTAAGTTTAAGGTAACTGCTGATTTGACGGATGCCAGTGTTGGAACGATTGAAGTTCCCTTGAATATTGAAAATCTTCCAAGTGGATTGACCGCTGTGGCAACGCCTCAAAAGATTACAGTGAAAGTTGGGAAGAAGGTTAAGCGAGATGGGATGATTGTTGTGCCACAAGTTGACCAAAGCCAGATTGATCCCAAGCTACAAATTGATAGTGTAACCGTGTCAAATGAACGGGTCTCTGTCACAACTGACCAAGAAACACTAGCTAAAATTGATCGTATTATTGCGCTTTTACCAACCAGCGAACGCATAACAGGTAATTACAGTGGTTCAGTACCTTTGCAGGCAATCGACCGTAATGGTGTTGTCTTACCAGCGGTGATTACTCCATTTGATACGACAATGAAGGTCACTACAAAACCTGTGGGTACAAGTTCAAACACATCAAATTCAACTACAAGCAGTTCGTCGGAGACATCTTCGTCAACGAAAGCAACTAGTTCAAAAACGAATTAAAAATAGGAAAAGGATTTTATAAAAATGGGTAAATATTTTGGGACTGATGGAGTCCGTGGAGAAGCTAACGTAGAATTAACGCCAGAATTGGCCTTTAAACTAGGACGTTTTGGAGGCTATGTTCTTAGCCAACATGAAACGGAAGCACCGAAAGTTTTTGTAGGACGTGATACACGTATTTCTGGGGAAATGTTAGAATCTGCCTTGGTGGCAGGTCTCCTCTCTGTAGGGATTCACGTCTACAAACTTGGTGTCCTTGCAACACCAGCAGTAGCTTACTTGGTAAAAACTGAGGGAGCCAGTGCAGGTGTCATGATTTCTGCTAGCCATAACCCAGCCCTTGATAATGGAATTAAGTTCTTTGGTGGTGATGGTTTCAAACTAGATGACGAAAAAGAAGCAGAAATTGAAGCCTTGCTAGACGCTGCAGAAGACACTCTGCCACGTCCAAGTGCAGAAGGCTTGGGAACCTTGGTAGATTATCCAGAAGGCTTGCGTAAGTATGAAGGCTACCTTGTTTCAACTGGAACTCCTCTTGATGGAATGAAGGTTGCCTTGGATACAGCCAATGGTGCAGCTTCTACAAGTGCCCGTCAAATCTTTGCAGATCTTGGTGCTCAATTAACTGTTATCGGGGAAACACCAGATGGTCTTAACATCAACCTTAATGTTGGTTCAACCCACCCAGAAACCCTTCAAGAAGTGGTCAAAGAAAGTGACTCAGCTATCGGTTTGGCCTTTGACGGAGACAGTGACCGTTTGATTGCTGTTGATGAGAATGGTGATATCGTTGATGGTGACAAAATTATGTACATCATCGGGAAATATCTTTCTGAAAAAGGACAATTGGCTCAAAATACAATTGTGACAACTGTTATGTCCAACCTTGGTTTCCACAAGGCCTTGGACCGTGAAGGCATTAACAAGGCAGTCACTGCAGTTGGCGACCGCTACGTTGTTGAAGAAATGAGAAAATCAGGTTACAACCTCGGTGGTGAACAGTCTGGTCACGTCATCTTGATGGACTACAATACAACAGGTGATGGCCAATTATCTGCTGTTCAATTGACTAGAATCATGAAGGAAACTGGTAAGAGCTTGTCAGAGTTGGCAGCAGAAGTAACCATCTATCCACAAAAATTAGTCAATATCCGAGTGGAAAATGCCATGAAGGAAAAGGCTATGGAAGTGCCAGCTATTAAGGCTATCATCGAGAAGATGGAAGAAGAAATGGCAGGGAATGGCCGTATCCTAGTACGCCCAAGTGGAACAGAGCCCCTTTTGCGTGTTATGGCAGAAGCGCCTACAACAGAAGAAGTAGACTACTATGTTGATACCATCGCAGACGTAGTTCGAGCTGAAATCGGGATTGACTAAATCTTAGAAAACTAGATGAAAATAAAAAATTATGGTACAATAGCTTATAATATTGTAGCCAAGGGAGAAAGACATGAATCTTAAACGTGAACAAGAATTTGTTAGTCAGTATCATTTTGATGCGCGTAATTTTGAATGGGAAAATGAAAATGGAGCTCCTGAAACTAAGGTGGATGTGAATTTCCAATTAATTCAACATGACCAAGAAAATCAAGTGACTTCCTTGATTGTTGTCTTGAGTTTTATGATTGTATTTGATAAATTTGTCATCAGTGGAACTATTTCTCAGGTGAACCATATCGATGGTCGTATTGTTAACGAACCAAGTGAATTGAACCAAGAAGAAGTGGAAACCTTGGCTCGTCCATGTTTGAATATGCTCAACCGTTTAACTTACGAAGTAACTGAAATTGCATTAGACTTACCAGGAATCAATTTGGAGTTCTAATATGAAATTAGCTGTTATCACAGATTCCTCTGCCTATCTCAGTGCAGATACCTTGCAAAGAGAAGATTTATTTGTTTTGGATATTCCTGTCAATATTGATGGTGAGGAGTATGTCGAAGGCATCAATCTGACTGCTGAGGAATTTTACCAAAAAATGGCTCAGGCCTCTGAATTGCCTAAGACCAGTCAACCAAGTATTGCCAAGTTAGATGAGATTCTAACTTCGCTCAAAGAACAAGGTTACACCCATGCTTTAGGGCTTTTCCTATCTTCTGGAATTTCAGGTTTTTACCAAAATATCCAGTATATGGTGGATGACTATGAGGGCTTAACCATTGCTTTTCCAGACACTTTAATCACAAGTGCTCCTCTGGGTATCATGGTTGAAAGTGTCTTTAACTGGCGAGACCAGGGCGATGACTTTGCCATTATTCAGGATAAGCTAGCTATTCAGATTAGTCACACATCTGCTTTCATCATGGTGGATGACTTGGACCACTTGGTTAAAGGGGGACGCCTTTCAAATGGAGCTGCGATTTTGGGCAATCTGCTAAGCATTAAGCCGATTCTTTATTTTAATGACCAAGGTGTGATTGAAGTGTACGAAAAAGTTCGTACTGAAAAGAAAGCAACCAAGCGTTTAATTGAGATTATCAAGGAAGCAACAGCTTCAGGCCAATACCGTATCATTGTCATTCACGGAAATGCCCCTGAAAAGGCTGAGGAATTGCGTCAGCACTTACTTGAATCTGGAGTAGGTACGGATGTTTCACTTGCTACATTTGGTAGTGTCATTGGAACCCACTTAGGAGCAGGAAGCATTGCCCTGGGTTATATTCCAGTGATTTAGTTGGCACTTTTAGACTAGTTAAGAAATCTTGTATCATAGCAATTGAACACGGACTACCTGCCTCTTGGAAAAAGATGTCTGTCTCGCCTTTTGTGGAAAGTCAGCGCCATTCCCTATTTTTCATGGGCAGCTAAGGTCCTTTGTATCTTGATAATTGAACACGCCTGGAACCCTGTGTGAAAAAGATAGTTCTTCCAAGGAGTAGACACTTCTTGATCAGAACTCCTATTTTCACTTTGTGTTCTTACAGGCTTTGTATCTTAGACAGGAGTAGAGATGAGTATTCGAGTAATTATTGCTGGTTTTAAGGGAAAGATGGGCCAGGCTGCTTGTCAGATGGTCTTGGCTGATCCAGACTTGAACTTGGTAGCAGTTTTGGATCCCTTTGAGTCTGAATCAGAATGGCAGGGTATTCCTGTTTTCAAGGATAAGGCTGATTTGGCAGGCTTTAAAGCGGATGTTTGGGTAGATTTTACAACTCCAGCTGTTGCCTATGAAAACACACGCTTTGCTCTTGAAAATGGCTTTGCTCCAGTAGTTGGAACGACAGGCTTTACTAGTGAAGAAATTGCAGAGCTAAAAGCATTTTCTCGTGCTCGAGATTTGGGTGGCTTGATTGCTCCAAATTTTGCCTTGGGTGCTGTTTTACTCATGCAATTTGCGACGCAAGCTGCCAAATATTTCCCAAATGTGGAGATTATCGAGCTCCATCATGACAAGAAAAAGGATGCTCCGAGTGGCACAGCTATTAAAACAGCTGAGTTAATGGCAGAAGTTCGAGACTCTACCCAGCAAGGTGCGCCTGATGAGGAAGAACTCATTGCTGGTGCTCGTGGTGCTGACTTTGATGGCATGCGGATCCACTCAGTACGTTTGCCAGGTTTGGTAGCCCATCAGGAAGTCATCTTTGGCAATCAGGGAGAAGGATTGACCCTCCGTCATGACTCCTATGATCGCAGCTCCTTCATGACAGGGGTGAATTTGGGAATTAAAGAAGTTGTCAAGCGTCATGAGCTTGTCTATGGATTAGAACACTTATTATGAGATTAACGCAAATGCCTTCTGAATTTCAGAAGGCTTTACCAGTATTAGAAAAAATTAAAGAAGCAGGTTTTGAGGCCTATTTTGTTGGGGGCTCTGTTCGAGATGCCCTCCTTAATCGTCCTATCCATGATGTGGATATTGCGACCTCTTCTTATCCAGAAGAGACCAAGCAGATTTTTCCGCGAACAGCCGATATCGGAATCGAGCATGGAACTGTCTTGGTCTTAGATGGGGACGAGGAGTATGAGGTGACTACTTTTCGGACAGAAGATGTCTATGTGGACTATCGTAGACCTAGTGCGGTTTCTTTTGTTCGCTCGCTAGAAGAAGACCTCAAGCGCCGTGATTTTACAGTCAATGCCTTTGCCTTGGATGAGACAGGAGAAATCGTTGACTTGTTCCATGGTTTAGAAGATTTGGAAAAGCAAGTCTTACGAGCAGTTGGAGTGGCTAGTGAGCGTTTCAACGAAGATGCTTTGCGGATTATGCGTGGTTTCCGTTTTCAAGCCAGTCTTGGCTTTGAACTTGAGACAGAAACATTTAAAGCAATGAAGACCTTGACGCCACTTCTGGAGAAAATTTCTGTGGAGCGTACCTTCGTTGAGTTTGATAAACTCTTGCTAGCTCCATTTTGGAGAAGGGGTTTGGCTTCCATGATTGAGAGTCAAGCTTATGACTATCTCCCTGATATGGCAGCTAGCCAGGACAAGCTCAATAGACTGTTTGATTTAGAGACTGATTTTACTTTTGAATCCTCTGAACAAGTCTGGGCGGCTTTACTGTGGGCTTTGGAGATTGAAAATGCGCAGCCATTTTTGAAGGCTTGGAAGACCTCACGCCAGTTTGCTAAGCAAGTTCAGGATTTACTGACTATTTTGACCTTGCGTGAAAAGGGAGAATTGAGCAAGCGCGATTGTTACCGCTTTGACTTGGATTTACTTTTACAGGCTGAAAATCTTCGTCAGGCCCAAGGAAAAGAAGTCAACCCACAAGCCATCACAGAAACCTATCAGAGTTTGATCATTCATGACAAGAAAGAAATCCAAATCAACGGTGGTATTTTGATCAAGGAATATGGTTATCAGCCGGGACCAGACTTGGGAGAGATTTTAACAGAGATTGAGTATGCCATTGTCGATGGAGAATTGGAAAATGACAGTCAAGCCATCCATGCTTATCTGAGGGAGAAAAAATGAGTGATTTTATCGTTGAAAAACTAAGTAAATCCGTTGGTGACAAGACCGTTTTTAAGGATATTTCCTTTATTATCCATGACCTAGATAGAATTGGTCTGATTGGTGTCAATGGAACGGGCAAGACCACCCTTTTGGACGTCCTTTCTGGTGTTTCTGGCTTTGATGGGGATGTTAGTCCTTTTTCAGCTAAGAATGATTACCAGATTGGTTACTTGACTCAGGACCCTGATTTTGATGATAGCAAGACGGTCTTAGATACGGTTCTATCTAGCGACCTCAAGGAAATCCAGCTCATTCGTGAGTATGAGTTGATCATGCTTAACTACAGTGAGGACAAACAGGCGCGTTTGGAACGTGTCATGGCTGAAATGGATTCTCTCCAAGCTTGGGAAATCGAGAGTCAGGTCAAGACGGTTCTCAGCAAGCTGGGGATTCAGGATTTATCTACTCCTGTTGGGGAATTGTCAGGTGGTCTGAGAAGACGGGTTCAGTTGGCGCAAGTCTTACTTGGCAACCACGACCTCTTGCTTCTGGATGAGCCGACCAACCATCTGGACATTGCGACTATTGAGTGGCTGACCCTCTTTTTGAAAAATTCTAAGAAGACTGTCCTTTTTATTACCCACGATCGTTATTTCTTGGATGCTTTGTCAACACGGATTTTCGAGTTGGATCGCGCAGGCTTGACCGAGTACCAGGGAAATTATCAGGACTATGTTCGCCTTAAGGCGGAACAGGATGAGCGTGACGCGGCTCTTCTTCATAAAAAAGAACAACTCTACAAACAAGAATTGGCCTGGATGCGTAGACAACCGCAGGCGCGTGCGACCAAGCAGCAGGCTCGTATCAATCGTTTCCATGATTTGAAAAAGGAAGTTTCAGGCAGTAGTGCTGAGACAGACTTGACCATGAACTTTGAAACCAGTCGGATTGGTAAGAAAGTAATCGAGTTTCAGGATGTTTCCTTTGCCTATGAAAACAAGTCTATTTTACAAGATTTTAATCTCTTGGTGCAAGCCAAAGATCGTATCGGAATTGTTGGGGACAATGGTGTTGGAAAATCAACCCTGCTCAACCTGATTGCAGGCATTCTTGAGCCGACAGCAGGACAAGTTGTGATTGGGGAAACTGTTCGCATCGCCTATTTCTCTCAGCAAATTGAGGGCTTGGATGAAAGTAAGCGAGTGATCAATTACTTGCAGGAAGTGGCAGAAGAGGTCAAGACCAGTGGTGGTTCTACGACTTCCATTGCAGAATTGCTGGAGCAGTTCCTTTTCCCACGTTCGACGCATGGAACCTTGATTGAGAAATTGTCTGGGGGAGAGAAAAAACGTCTTTATCTCCTCAAATTGCTCTTGGAAAAACCAAATGTTCTTCTTTTAGATGAGCCAACCAATGATTTGGATATTGCAACCTTGACAGTTCTGGAGAATTTCTTGCAAGGATTTGCAGGACCTGTTTTGACAGTTAGCCACGACCGCTATTTCTTGGATAAGGTAGCGACCAAGATTCTCGCTTTTGAGGATGGCAAGATTCGTCCTTTCTTTGGTCATTATACCGACTATCTTGATGAAAAAGTCTTTGAAACAGAGATGGCCAATCAAGTGCAAAAGGCCGAAAAGGAGAAAGTGGTCAAGGTCCGTGAAGACAAGAAACGCATGACCTACCAAGAAAAGCAGGAGTGGGCAAGCATTGAAGGTGATATTGAAGCCTTGGAAAATCGTATAGCTGCTATTGAAGAGGAGATGCAGGCCAACGGATCCGACTTTGGTAAACTAGCGACTCTTCAGAAAGAGCTAGATGAGAAAAACGAAGCACTCCTTGAAAAATACGAACGCTATGAATATTTAAGTGAGTTGGCATGATGGAAGAAAAAGTCATTAAACGTAGTCCCAAGAAAATCATTTGGAATGCCTTGTTTGGTCTTTTCTTCTTGTTACCTCTCTATTATCTCTATTCGTATTCGCAAAAGGGGACCAGACTTCATATGATAAGTCTTTTGTTTATGCTGGTTTTACTTTTTTTTGGTGTAGTAGTAGTTTATCTGACTTACAGACTTTTAAGTTTGGACAAGGAATATTTGAGATTTACTGTTCAGGGATTTTACTACAAACCGAATCCAAAGAAATCGAGTCATTTCTATGCTTGGGCTGATGTAGAGGAATTTTCCTTCTCTCGGATTGGAGGGAAGTATAGGAATTCCTATCAGATTGAAGTTTATTTTAAAAACAAGGATAATGCGAGATCCCAATCACTTCTATCTTTACTGAAGAGAAGTTGTTTCCCTTTTCATCAGTCAGCAGATTTGATTATCCCTATCATTCTACTAGATGTAGATTTTCCTGAAAGTGTCTATGAGGCCATGAAGTACTATGAAAGGGAATGGCGTATCGAGCAAAATCGTCAAGCAAGGAAATAGACAAAACAAGCTTCTAAAACCAAATCTTCCAAATGCTTATAAGATAGTTTAGGTTAAAGAAAATCAATCAAAAAAGCCCTATCCACTGGATAGGGTTACTATTTGTCTTCTTTTTTGGTTTCTTGATGAAAGATATTTTGCCAAGTTTCGTGGCGACGCCAGATACTGGTATGGACGATACCATCTAACTCATAGGAGATGAGTTTGGTCTTCTGACTGATGGAAGTGATCTGAATATCCTTGATAGCTGAATTCAAGTCTTTTTCGGCTTTATAAGCTTCTTTGTCCATCTGCTCTCCATCTTGACGAATATAGACAAAATCGTCTGCCAAGAGTTCTTCCAATTGATTTCCTTGGTCAATCAATTGTTCACGCATAAGCAATTTTTTGTAGACATTGTCTAAAATCTCATCCTCAGGGATAGGTGCTGGCTCGATATGGACATCGGTATCAAAGACGCCAAAACGTTCCTCCAGCATAGACTCGACTTGATCCGCAATCTCGTGGCTCTCATAAACCGACAAGTCAGGATTCATTTCTAGCGTAATATCAAGGTAAATGTTGCTACCGTAGGTGCGACCTCTTTGGGACTTAACCTTGCTGATTTTGGGAATTTCCATGATAGCCTTTTGGTAGTCCTCAAGTAGGCGGTCGTCGAAGCCATCTGAAAGGCTAAAGGAAGACTCGATGAAGATATCATAGGCTGTTTTCAAGATAAAGAAAGTGATGATGATAGCGACCAGTTTATCCACAATGGGATAATTGAAACTGCTAGCTAGGATAGCAATAGTAGTACCAAGTGAGGTAACAGCGTCAGAAAGATTGTCCTTAGCAGCAGCCTTCAGAGCCTTAGAGTTGGATTTCTTACTGAGGCGAGTATTGTAGAGATAGACCACAAACATAATCGCTGCAGACATAATTCCTAGAGTTGCACCCAGAGGGTCAATGACCGTTTCTTCACGACTGAGAATCTTCTGAATGGTATCCCTTAGGACATCGAATCCGACATAGAACATGATGATAGAAGTGATTAAGCTAGCCAAATCCTCAATCTTCCAGTGGCCAAAACGGTGGTCTCGGTCAGCAGGTTGGCGCGCCATTCGAATCCCAATCAAGAGGGCTACATTTCCAATGATGTCCGACACGTTGTTGAAACCATCAGCCACCAAACTGGATGAATGAAGGAGGTGACCAGTTGCTAATTTGGCTGTTGATAAGAGCAGGTAGGTTGAAATGCTGATAATGGCCCCACGCTCAGCTAACTTGAGATTTGAGATAGATTGCTTCATTCAACTTCCTTTCTAGTCACATAGCATTCTACCATTATACTGGTTTTCAAGGGAAAATTCAAATAAGTCATTTTTTACTCTTTGAAAACTTTTCAAAATTTGGTATAATAGTACTACTCAAGGGAGTAGCTGGCAGAAACCTGTGATAGTGTCGTCATTCCGAATTTTATACTGAAAAGTATGCTTTCCGGCACTATCTTAAACAGCGAGACTTGTTATGATTAACAGGTTTCTTTTTGTTTGTCGTGAAAAGATACGATGAGAAAAAGAGAGTCTGTTTTGCACACAATGTCAAGGAGGAGACACATGTCAAAAGAACAAAAACGCCAAGCGTTTTACATTCAAAGTCCTGAAGAGGTCTTGAAGGCTGTGGATGCGACCGAACAAGGTTTGTCATCAAGTGAGGCGGAAAAGCGCCTTGCCGAATTTGGCCACAATGAACTCGAAGAAGGCGAGAAACGATCAATCCTGGTCAAATTTATCGAGCAATTTAAGGATTTGATGATTATCATCCTAGTTGCGGCAGCAATCTTGTCAGTCGTGACTTCTGGTGGGGAAGATATCGCAGATGCCATTATCATCTTAGCCGTGGTAATCATCAATGCTGCCTTTGGTGTTTACCAAGAAGGAAAAGCCGAAGAAGCGATCGAAGCTCTCAAATCCATGTCTAGTCCAGCTGCCCGCGTTCTTCGTGATGGGCATATGGCGGAGATTGACTCTAAAGAATTGGTTCCAGGAGATATTGTTTCCCTTGAAGCAGGTGATGTAGTACCTGCAGACCTACGTTTGATTGAAGCCAACTCTCTTAAAATTGAAGAAGCTGCTTTGACAGGTGAGTCTGTGCCAGTCGAAAAAGACTTGACAGTTGAACTTGCTGCAGATGCTGGTATTGGTGACCGTGTCAACATGGCCTTCCAAAACTCAAACGTGACCTATGGTCGTGGGATGGGTGTTGTTGTCAATACAGGTATGTACACGGAAGTTGGTCATATCGCGGGTATGCTCCAAGATGCGGATGAGACGGATACACCACTCAAACAAAACTTGAACAACCTTTCTAAGGTCTTGACCTATGCTATCTTGGTCATTGCCCTTGTTACTTTTGTAGTTGGTGTTTTCATTCAAGGCAAAAATCCACTCGGTGAGTTGATGACCTCTGTTGCGCTTGCCGTTGCAGCAATTCCAGAAGGGCTACCAGCTATCGTAACTATCGTTCTTGCCCTTGGTACTCAAGTTTTAGCCAAACGAAACTCTATCGTTCGTAAATTGCCAGCAGTAGAAACACTTGGTTCAACTGAAATCATAGCTTCTGATAAGACTGGCACGCTGACCATGAACAAGATGACCGTCGAAAAAGTCTTCTACGATGCAGTCCTACATGACTCAGCTGATGATATTGAACTAGGTCTTGAAATGCCCCTTCTTCGTTCAGTTGTCTTGGCCAATGATACGAAAATTGATGTTGAAGGCAACCTGATTGGTGACCCAACCGAAACAGCCTTCATCCAATATGCCTTGGACAAGGGCTACGATGTCAAAGGGTTCTTAGAGAAATATCCACGTGTGGCTGAGTTGCCATTTGATTCTGAACGTAAGCTCATGTCAACAGTTCATCCACTTGCAGATGGACGCTTCCTCGTAGCTGTTAAAGGTGCGCCAGACCAACTCTTGAAACGTTGTGTTCTTCGTGATAAGGCTGGGGATATTGCTCCGATTGATGAGAAGGTTGCAAATCTCATCCATACAAACAACTCTGAAATGGCTCACCAAGCCTTGCGTGTCCTTGCTGGTGCTTATAAGATTATTGACAGCATTCCAGAAAACCTTATTTCTGAAGAGCTTGAAAATGATTTAATCTTTACTGGTTTGATTGGGATGATTGACCCTGAACGTCCTGAAGCTGCTGAGGCTGTTCGTGTGGCTAAGGAAGCGGGAATTCGTCCAATCATGATCACAGGTGACCATCAAGACACTGCAGAAGCTATTGCTAAACGTTTGGGAATCATTGACGCAAATGATACAGAAGGACATGTTTTAACTGGTGCTGAGCTCAACGAACTATCTGATGAAGACTTTGAAAAAGTCGTTGGTCAATACTCTGTTTATGCCCGTGTGTCTCCAGAACACAAGGTTCGTATCGTCAAGGCTTGGCAAAAACAAGGTAAGGTCGTTGCCATGACAGGTGACGGTGTCAATGATGCTCCGGCTTTGAAAACAGCCGATATCGGTATCGGTATGGGAATCACTGGTACAGAGGTGTCTAAGGGGGCTTCTGACATGATTCTTGCAGATGATAACTTTGCAACTATTATCGTTGCAGTGGAAGAAGGACGTAAGGTCTTCTCAAATATTCAAAAGACGATTCAGTACCTACTTTCTGCCAATACTGCTGAAGTATTAACCATCTTCCTATCTACCTTGTTTGGTTGGGACGTCTTGCAGCCAGTTCATCTTTTGTGGATCAACTTGGTAACAGATACCTTCCCAGCTATCGCTCTTGGTGTTGAGCCAGCTGAGCCTGGTGTCATGAACCATAAACCACGTGGACGCAAGGCAAGCTTCTTCTCAGGTGGTGTTTTGAGTTCTATTATCTATCAAGGTGTACTCCAAGCAGCTATTGTTATGAGTGTTTATGGTCTTGCCCTTCTTTACCCAGTTCACGTGGGTGACAATCATGCCATTCACGCAGATGCCCTTACTATGGCCTTTGCAACACTTGGTTTGATTCAGCTCTTCCATGCCTACAATGTGAAATCTGTTTACCAATCCATCTTGACAGTTGGACCATTCAAGTCTAAGACCTTCAACTGGTCTATCTTGGTATCCTTCATCCTTCTCATGGCAACAATCGTCGTAGAACCACTTGAAGGTATCTTCCACGTAACCAAACTAGACTTGTCTCAATGGAGAATCGTCATGGCTGGAAGCTTCTCAATGATTATCATCGTCGAAATTGTTAAGTTTATTCAACGCAAACTCGGTTTTGACAAGAATGCGATTTAAAAAGAAAAGTCATCTTCGGATGGCTTTTTGCTACAGTTGAGGGAAAGGGCTTGCAGTTGTCAGCTTTTATGCTATAATTGCTATAATATAGTAAAAAGTAAGAGGAGTGTGAGGAAGTGGAAAAGAAAATTGTGAAGGATATTTTGTTTTTATCTCAGGTATCTCAGCCGGCAAGTCAGGATGATCTGTATCTTGCCAGAGATTTGCAGGATACACTCTTAGCAAATCGTGAGACCTGTGTCGGTCTGGCTGCCAATATGATTGGGGTGCAGAAGCGCGTGATTATTTTTAATCTTGGCTTGGTTCCTGTGGTCATGTTTAACCCAGTGCTCCTGTCCTCTGAAGGACCTTATGAGACGGAAGAAGGATGTTTGTCTTTGGTAGGTGTGAGACCAACTAAGCGTTATGAAACTATAAAGGTTGCCTATCGTGACAGCAAGTGGCAGGAACAGACCATTACTTTGACAGGTTTCCCAGCCCAGATTTGCCAGCATGAACTGGATCACTTGGAAGGACGAATCATTTAGGAGGAAAGCAAATGAAACGAATAGTCTTCGAACTTATTTTTATCGCAACGACCTGGTATATCTTTTTACCGCCTCTTAACCTGACCAGCTGGGAATTTCTCTTTTTCCTCTGTGGGCATTTGCTGCTTGTAGCAATCTTATTTGGCTTTGGCAAGGGAATCAATCTGGTAAAAACGGTTCATGTGCGCCACGGCAAGGCGGAAGCTGCCTTAAATCTTGAGGGTTTCAAAATCAATCGGTTAGGGAAAATCCTTTTAGCTTCTATTGGAGGAATTCTTCTCTTAGCAGCCTTGGTTTCCTTGGTAACTTCTAGCATTTTTCAGGCTAAAAATTATGCCAATGTAGTCACGGTTACGGAAAAAGACTTTACTGATTTTCCTAAGACTGATACCAGTAAGGTTCCTATCTTAGATAGAAGTACCGCTGAAAAAATTGGGGACCGCTACTTGGGTTCCCTAACAGATAAGGTGTCGCAGTACGTAGCGGCAGATACCTATACTCAATTGACGATTGATGGGAAACCTTATCGAGTTACGCCACTAGAATACGCAGATCCTATCAAATGGTTTAACAATCAAGCCAAGGGAATCGGTGAGTATATCAAGGTGGACATGGTAACTGGAAATGCGAATTTGGTGGACTTGAAGACACCAATCAAGTATTCGGACTCGGAGTATTTTAACCGTGATGTCAAACGCCACCTGCGCTTGAAGTACCCAACCAAGATCTTTAAAACTCCATCTTTCGAGGTGGACGATGAGGGTAATCCTTTCTATGTAGCAACGGTTTACCAAAAGCAATTTGGCTTAGCGGTTCCTCGTCCTGTTTCAGTCATTATCTTGGATGCCACAAATGGAGAAACCAAGGAATACAACTTGGAAGATGTTCCAGAATGGGTGGACAGGGTCTATCCAGCTGAGGAAACTATTGAGCAAATTAACTACAACGGCAAGTACAAGGACGGTTTCTGGAATGCCATGATTTCCAAGAAAAACGTGACCCAGACTACCAAGGGCTATAATTACTTGTCTATCGGCAATGATATCTATCTCTACACAGGTGTAACGTCAGCAAATGCAGATGAGAGTAATCTTGGTTTTATCCTTGAAAATATGCGGACAGGAGAAATCACTAAGTATAGCTTGGCTTCTGCGACCGAAGAATCAGCCCGTGAATCAGCCGAAGGTGCTGTTCAGGAGAAATCCTACAAGGCAACCTTCCCAATCCTCATCAACCTCAATGACAAGCCTCTCTACATCATGGGCTTGAAGGACAATGCTGGTTTGGTCAAAGAGTACGCTTTGGTAGACGCAGTCGAGTACCAAAATGTTATCGTAGCTACGACAGTGGAAGAGCTGCTCAGCAAGTACGCCAATAAAAACGATCTTGAGATTGACAATGCAACAACTGAAAGTATCAAGGGAGTGGTAGCAGACCTCAAATCAGCTGTTATCAAGGGCGATACTGTCTACTTCTTTAAAGTTGATGGCAAAATATACAAGGTCAAGGCCTCAGTATCAGATGACCTTCCTTACCTTGAAAATGGTAAAGCTTTCGAAGGTCAAGTAGGAAAAGACAATTATCTCAAGACTTTTAAAGTTCAGTAAAAAAGGTTTATTTAAGAAATATATATTATAATAAGGTAAATTAAGACTAATGGAGGACAAAGAAATGGGTTTTTATTTGATGCTTGCTTCAATGCTACTCGGACTGCTCGCTTTGAAGATAGGTTTTTCTCATTTCAAGGAGAAAAAAGATAAATTCTTATCTATCTTAACAAGCTTGGCTGGCCTAGCCCTTGTTCTCGTGGCTGTCTGGTTAGGATGGCCAAAATAAATAGAGAAACCTCGGTCAAACCGAGGTTTTTCAGATGAATTTCTTGGTAGTGGCTAAAAAATATGCTACACTATCAATATGAAAATTTTAATCCCAACAGCAAAAGAAATGAACACAGACTTGCCAAGTATCGAGGCAACTCCTTTAAGACCAGAAAGTCAGGCTGTGCTTGATGCCTTGGCTCTCTATTCTGCTAGTCAATTGGAGAGTTTTTACAAGGTATCAGCTGAGAAGGCGGCGGAAGAATTTCAAAATATCCAAGTTTTGAAAAGGCAGACTGCTCAACACTACCCAGCCTTGAAACTTTTTGATGGGCTGATGTACCGCCACATCAAGCGAGACAAACTGAACGATGCAGAACATGCCTATCTTGAAAATCATGTCTTTATTACTTCGGCTTTGTACGGAGTCGTACCAGCCTTGTCACCCATAGCCCCTCACCGTTTGGACTTTTTGATGAAGTTAAAAGTCGCAGGTAAGACTTTGAAGAGCCATTGGAAGCAAACCTATGATGAAGCTATGAATGGTGAAGACCTAATTTTCTCTCTCTTGTCATCCGAGTTTGAGACTGTATTTTCTAAGGAAATCAGAGGAAAAATGGTGACCTTCAAATTCATGGAGGATAGAGGTGGTCAGCTGAAGATTCATTCAACTATTTCAAAGAAAGCGCGTGGTGCTTTCCTGACAGCCCTGATACAAAATCAAGTACAGACGGTGGAGGAAGCTCGTCGCTTAAGCTTTGCAGGGTTTACCTACAGAGAAGATTTGTCACAGCCACAGGAATTGGTTTTTGTTAAGGAAGTATAGAAATCAGATAAGAGAAAAAGTCAGCAGGACCCTGCTGACTTTTTAGTTTATAAAGTATTGGATATATGAATCTCATTTGATAAAGTGTTGAGGTGATTAACCAAATCCATGATTGACAGATGATTTCGACAAATAAACTTCTTGGTAATCCCTGGAATATAGAAATTAGACACGATGATATCGTAATCTGTCTGATTTAAAATCTCAGGACTTGTTTTCAATTCATCCCAAGTATCGAAGGTAAAGCGGTTATTACAGTAATAGGAAAGCATATCAACAAAGGTAAGGGATATAGCATGGTCAAAGTTACTGATAATTAAAACCTTGATAGGTGGTCGATTTTCTAACAACTGAGTAGAGAGGTTTTCAGCATGGGTTAAGATGGTGTACATCAAGTGTTCCAACTGTTCAGGATGGTCATGCTGTCCAATTGCTTGACGGTATTGAGCCAGTTCTTGACGTGCACTTCCCATAAAGTCTGGGAAGTAAACTTCAAATTTTTTAATCGTCAATGCTTTTTGTTCAAATAAGATTGGGGTAGAAAAGATTTCCTGTCTTTCAAAGAAAGCAGTGTTGTGTAAATGCCAAATCAGCTCATCGTGGTTGGTAAAAGTAATCTTATATTGTTTTGATAGGCGTTCTAATATTTGACTAAGTAATTGGTAAGAGTATCTTGCTTCACTGTTCTCTTCTAAAGAGTTGAAGAATTCTTGAGGATCTAAGAAAAGATTGTTTTGAATAAAGGATATAAAAATTTGGGCGATGATATCTGGAGTGATTTCAAGTCCCAGTTTTTCAGAGAAATGGACAAGTAGCTCCTCAAAATTTGGAATATTCATCAAAAGAGGGTAGTATTCATCGAAGAAATAATTTGGTAAGTCGATGAAATGACCATTTTTGACGCGGTAAATACTGATAGCTATCATCAATTTGTACATTCTATAAATTGAAAATCGCATCGGGTAATTCGTTATTTTATAGAAGAAATCAGCAAACTCTGTTAAATCTTCTTCAGGAAGGTCAGGAAAAGGCCAATCTAGGAAATAATAGCGCTCAGAAAAGTATTGGGCAAAAAAATAGCGAATATCCTTTTCATTACCAAGAATTGCAGTGGGAGTAAAAGATAATTCAATCTGAAATTGTGATGATAGAGTTTTTGTAATATTTCGGCCCAATCGATAGAGATTAGCACTACTTGAGTGAAGATTTTCTATCGTTCGATAAATAGGTAGTCCCTCATTGAAAAACATATATTCTAGTAATTGAAAAGATTGGGAATGAGCTAGAAAATATTGATAAACGTCTTCCACACTAGTGTTAACATCTAAATCTATCATGATTCCGTTAACGGAAGATTGGATGTCAATATTTGGGAAAGCTGTTCGTAATTCATTTAAATCATTTTTTAGGATGCGTTCTGTACATCCTAATTTTTCGGCAAGTGAATGTAATCTTAACCAATTACGATTCTGGATTAAGATTTCCATTAAGCGTAATTGTCTTTGATCTTTTGTGGATAAAAGGTTTCGCATGTAGGTAATTTCCTCCTAAATTATATTGTATCATAATTATGATTCTGTTGTACAAAAAAACAAGAATTAAAAATATGTAC
>NZ_JAKUXJ010000006.1:0-1946 GCF_026782895.1 Streptococcus mitis | reverse complement strand
AAAAAAAAAAAAAAAAAAAATATGGCTCCATGGTACAAAAATCAGATATATTAATTTCATAGATAATATTGATTAATGCCTCAAATAGTTGTAAATTGTAAACTATAACATACTATCTAGGAGTTTAAAATGAAACATACACATAAGAAATCATTTGACTGGTATAGCATGCAACAACGATACTCTATTCGTAAGTATCACTTTGGTGCGGCTAGTGTCTTGCTCGGTACAGCCTTAGTCTTGGGGACTGCTGCCAATACGCAATCAGTACAAGCGGAGGAACAACATCCTGAGGCAACTAATAGTGTCTCTGTTGATAAGGTAGATGAAGCTACTAAACCAGCAGAAGTATCAACACCTAAAAAAGAAACAACTTATGCAGCTCCAACTGTTGCGAACCCAGTAGAAACGACTCCAGCTAAAACTGAAGAAGCTACTAGACCAGCAGAAAAAGTTGAAGAAGCAAAAGATAAAAAAGAAGAAGTAACGCATCAAGATGCTGTTGACAAGTCAAAATTGTTAACGGCTCTTTCGCGTGCTAAAAAATTAGAAAGCAAGTTATATACAGAAGCAAGTGCTGCTAACTTGCAAGCAAGTATCCAAGCTGGTCAAAGCTTGCTTGGGAAAGCAGATGCGACTGAATCTGAAGTATCAGCAGCAGAGTCATCTATCCAATCAGCTATTATTGGGCTAGAACTTCGTTCTAACTCTGATAAAGGAACAGTATCAGAAACACCTGTAGTGAAGAAAACTGACGTAGCAGAAGCCAAAGAAGAAGCTAAGCCAGCTGCAACAACGACTGACCGTTCAGCTGTTGATAGTAGCGTTTTAGCAACTAATGCACCTGCCAAAGTAGAAACAACTTCAGCTCCAGAATCTACTAATGAAATCTCGAAACCAGGTTTGAGCCTTTCTGATGCTCGCCAAAATCCAGCTATCCGTAAGGAAGACTTGGATAAAGGGCATAGTGGCTTTAGAGCGGCTAGCAATCCAGCCAATCCAATTGTATCAGGTTCTGGAAATACAGTTGCATTTGCAGATATTAGTCAAGGTGGTCGTAGTTATAGTTTCCGTGGTTATGGGAACTCACGTGGTGGTAATTCAATTCATTACGATGTAACAACAGTACGTCAAGGTAATAGATTGAATTTCACAATTAAATACTCTGGTCCAGGTGAATTTGTTAATAATAACTTTATCTTGGATAAAGGGGATGGATTTGGAAATCCTTCAAATGCAACTATCACAACTCCAAGATTAAGAGAGCAATCAAAACCTATTAGCCAGGGTGCCAACTTCGTATCTCACTCAGGATACAGTATGACCTCTGCTACTTCAACAAATATGGAACAAACAATCAGATTTAGTTTGCCAATTGCTAATCCAAATGGTGACTTGTCTGTTCGTTTGAAACCAGTTACTTTTAACGTGGACCAAGGTGGTGGTGGTGCCGCTACTAGCAATGACCCATACAGTAACTCCAACTATTATCATAGAGCAAATCCACTCCTCTTGGATGCAAACCCTTATGGTGGTACTAATAATAAGACTGTTTCAGAAGACATTGACTTCCAAACTGTCTATCTTCCAACTAGTAAGTTACCAGAAGGTCAAACTAGATTAGTTCGTGAAGGTGAAAAAGGACAACGTCAAATTACCTATAAAGTCCATCGATTTGGTAACGAAACACTCCAAGGATTGCCAATTAGTAATAGAGTTACTAAAGAAGCTAAGCCACGTATTATGCAAATTGGTGTGGCTAAAGAGCTAATCGATACAGTAAAACCACGTGTTGATCAAAATAAAGTTGGTGATACAAATAACCTCACTTTCTATCTTGATAACGATGGAAACGGTGTTTATACTGAGGGCGTAGACGAACTTGTTCAAAAAATTGCTATTAAAGATGGAGCCAAGGGTGAAAAAGGGGACCAAGGTGAACGCGG